>PMSP01000361.1 GCA_003168315.1 Opitutaceae bacterium | reverse complement strand
CCGCCGCCGGCCGGCACGCCGCTGGCGGACATTGTCATCTACAGGGACCAGCCGAGCAGCGCGGGGACCGAGGAGGAGCAGGTTGAACGGACGGACCTGACCACGAAGTTCGACACCGGGGGGCTCGCGCACGCCCTCATCACGGGCATGGAGCTCAGCCGCGAGAATTCCGACATCACGAAGTACATCAACGGCATCGACGTCATCCCGCCGACCTCGCTGCTCGACCCCAATCCCTACTTTTCCCCGCCGACGGCGCTGGAAACCGACACCCTGCCGAGGACCTCGGGTAGCGACGTGAGCTTCAGCGCGATGGACAGGATGCGCCTTTCGGCCCAGTGGGACCTGGACGGGGGCATCAGGTGGGACAGGTTCAACTCTCACTTCAGCGAGGCAATAACCGGGAGTTCGTTCTCCCGCGACGACACCGAGCTGAGCCCGCGCGCCGCGCTGGTCTACAAGCCGGAGCCCTGGGAGAGCTTCTACGCTTCCTACGGGTCCTCCTACAACCCGGCGATCGAGTACCTGACGCTGGCTCCCACCAGCGACAGCCTTTCGCCTGAGAAGGACTACACGACGGAGGTCGGGACCAGGCTCAATTTCCTCCACAACTCCTTCTCGGTGTCGGCCGCCCTCTTCGACACCCTCCTCGACAACGCGCGCCTTGCGGACANNACCAGCGCGTCCTGGGGGCCGAGGTCGGCATCTCGGGCTATCTCACGAGCGAGCTGGAAATCCAGGCCGCCTACACGCACCTCGACGACCGCATATCCGCGTCGACTGATCCGGCGGCCGTCGGGAAAAGGGTTCCGAACATACCGACGGACTCGATGAACCTCTGGATGACGTGGGAGCCGGGACGCACCTGGAAGGTGGGCGGGGGCGCCCTCTACATGAGCCGGCGCTACGCCGACGTGGACAACACAGCCGGCGTGCCGAGCTATGTCGTCCTGAACGGGATGGTCTCGTACCGCGTGAACCAGCACCTGGAGTTCCAGCTGAACCTGAACAACATCACGGACAAGCTCTGCTACAACGGCGTGTACTACACCGAGGTGGACGAGAACCATGCGGTTCCCGGCCCGGGACGGACCCTTCTGCTGACGGCGAAGATTCGTTTCTGATCGGAGCGCCCGGTCCGGCGGGGAAACTTGACAGCGGAATGGGGCGGGGCTGAGTGGAGGCACCGATGACAATCCGGAATCCTTCCTTGCGCCGCGTTGGCGCCGTTGGACGCATGCGGCGAACGGGCCTTGTGATCCTCCTCCTGACCCTGGCCGTCACCCGCGGCTTCGCCGACCCCGTCGTGCGCGTGAGTGCCCAGGACAGCACGGTCGCCTACACGATCGAGGAATTCGCGGCGCTCCCCCACACGGAGATCACCCTTGTCGATCCCCACGAGCAGAAGCAGCACACCTATTCCGGCGTGCCCGTCCGCGACCTGCTCCTGAAGGTAGGGGCCCCCCTTGGCGAGAAGATGCGCGGGCCCGCCCTGCGCCTTGCGGTGATTGTCCACGCGAAAGACGGCTACGCGACGCTCTTCGCGCTCGCGGAATTTGACGAGGCCTTCAGCGACCGAACGCTCCTCCTTTCTGACAGCGAGGACGGAAAGCCCCTGCCTCCGAACTCCGGACCGCTCCGGATCGTCGCACCCGGTGACAAGCGCGCGGCTCGGTGGGCGCGGATGGTGACCTCCATCGAGGTTGTGCCGATCCCCGCCAAGCCCTCGGGCCCATGAGAAGCCGGATAGGGGCCCTTCTGGCGGTCGCGGCCATTGCGCTCCCCGTTTCCGTCCGCGCCGCCGATGCGCCCCATGCGCCCACGCTGTCCATCGCCGCCGCGGCAAACCTGGTCTACGCGCTGGATGCGCTGAATGGGGAGTTCAAGAACACCGCGCCGGACGTGACCGTGACGAGCGCCACCGGCGCCTCCGGAAGCCTTGTCGCCCAGATCACGCACGGGGCGCCGTACGACGTCTTCCTCGGGGCGGACCTGGATTTCCCGATGGCGCTCGTGAAGGCCGGCCAGGGCGACGGGAAGTCGCTGGTCACGTTCGCGGTCGGCCGGCTTGTCCTCTGGACCACGAGGGCGGACCTCGATGTCTCGGACATCGCCGCCACGGTGCGGAACCCGGCGGTCATGAGGATCGCGGTGGCGAACCCCGACACGGCGCCCTATGGCCGGGCGGCCAAGCAGGCCCTCCAGAAGCTCGGCCTGTGGGACGCTGCGCAGGCAAGGATCGTCATGGGCGAGAATATCTCGCAGACGGCGCAGTTTGTCGAAACCGGCAACGCCGACGCCGGATTCGTCGCCCTCTCGATCGTGATATCGCCCAAGCTGAAGAGCAGGGGCCGGTGGGTCGAGGTGCCCGCCACGCTCTATGCATCGCTGGAGCAGGGGGCCCTCATAACCGCGCACGGGGCGGGAAACCCCGCAGCCGCCCAGTATATCGCGTTTTTGACCAGTCCCACCGCCCGCCGGATCCTCGAGAACTTTGGGTATGGGCTGCCGGCGACGCCCTGATCGGGTCTCTGGCTACTCGCCAAGCTCGACCTTGGCGGGGGAGCCCTGGGTGCAGTCGGGTCCGACCCAGACGTAGAGGGAAGCGGGTTCCACGACGTCCTTCATCTCGATGTTCCAGAATGAGAGTTCCTCCCGGCCGAGCGTGAAGTCGACCCGCCGGCTCTCGCCGGGCGCCAGGCGCAGCCGCCGGAATCCCTTAAGTTCCCTCACTGGCCGGGCGACGCTCGTCCCGCGCAGGCGTATGTACAGCTGTGCGGTCTCCGTCCCCTCGCGCGCCCCCGTGTTGCGGACGTCGGCGCTGACGGTCAGGTGCGCCGTCCCGGCTTTAAGGGCCCTCGCGCTGATCGTGGACAGGTCGACGCGGACCGGGGAATAGCTGAAAGTCGTGTAGGTGAGCCCGTATCCAAACGGGTAGAGCGGCGTGTTCTTCTCGTCGATGTAGCCTGTCACGTAGTAGGGATCCGCCTTCTTGTCGCCGAGGCCGATGGGGTCCGATCGCGGCCGGCCGGTGTTGAGCGAGTTGTAGTAGATTGGGACCTGCCCGACCGAGCGCGGGACGGAGACCGTAAGCCGACCCGACGGGCTGGAATCCCCGAAGAGGACGCGGACGAGCGCCGGGCCCGCCTGCTGCCCCGGAAACCAGGCCTCGAGGATCGCGGGGACATGCCGCGAGGCCCACCCGATCGACAGCGGGCGCCCGCTGAAGAGGACCAGGACGATGGGCTTGCCAGTTGCGGCGACCGCCTCGAGCAGCCTCTCCTGGTTTCCCGGGAGATCCAGGCTGGACCGCGAGGAGGCCTCGCCCGAGCTGTGGCCGCTTTCGCCGAGCGCCAGGATCACCACGTCCGAGCTGCGGGCCGCGCCGAGCGCCTCCGCGAACCCGGATTCCGAGTCGCCGGCGATGGCGGTCCCGCGCGCCTCGGAGAGGACCATCCCCTCGCTCGCGACGCGCCGGGACAAGGCGGTCCTGAGCGTCACGACGTCGCCCGGGTCCGCGGCGCCCGTCCAGGACCCCATCATGTCCAGGCCGCTGTCCGCCAGCGGGCCGATGAGTGCGATCCTGCGGCCGCGTCCGGCACCGAGCGGGAGGAGCGCACCGGACCCGGTGTCCCGATTCTGCAGGAGAACGAATGACTCCTCCGCGGCCTCGCGAGCGAGATCCACCCCTCGCCTCGCGGGGGGGACTCCGACGGCCTCGGTCGTTCCCACGTAGGGTTTGTCGAAAAGGCCCAGGGCGAACTTTATCCGGAGAACCCTGCGGACCGACTCGTCCAGCCTGTCCGCGGGCACCTCCCCGTCCCGGACGAGCCCGGGCAGGTTGGGAAGGAAAAGGTCGCTCTGCATGTCCATGTCGACCCCGGCGAGGAAGCTCTTGCGGGCGGCGGTGCGCCCGTCGTCGGCGATGCCGTGGAGCATGATTTCCCTTACCGCCGTCCAGTCGCTGACGACGAAGCCGGAAAACCTCCACTCGTCCCTCAGCACCTGGGTCAGCGTGAAGGGGTTGGCGCTAGCGGGAACCCCGTCGCTCGCGTTGAACGCCGACATGAGGGTCCCGGCACCCTCGTCGACCGCCGCATGGAATGGCGGCAGATAGACGTCCCTCAGGGTGCGCTCGGAGATCTCCGCCGTGTTGTAGTCGCGGCCGCCCTCCGCGGCGCCGTAGCCGACAAAGTGCTTTGCGCACGCGATTATCGAGTCCGGGTCGCCCAGGCGCATTCCCTGGTATCCCCTCACGTAGGCCCGCGCGAACTCCGAGCCGAGATACGGGTCCTCGCCGGCGCCCTCCGCGATCCGGCCCCATCGGGGGTCCCTCGCAATGTCCACCATCGGCGAGAACGTCCATCGGACGCCCTCGCGGGAGGCTTCCTGGGCCGCGACGCGGGCGGTCCGCTCCACGAGGCCGGGATCCCAGCTTGCCGACAGGCCCAGGGGAATCGGGAAGAGGGTCCTGAAGCCGTGGATCACGTCGTATCCAAAAAGGATGGGGATGTGAAGCCTCGACCCCTCGACGGCCTCCTTCTGGTACCTGTTGGTCGCCTTGGCAGCCACGGCGTTGAAGAGGCTGCCGACCTGGCCGCTGCGGATCTTCTGATCGCCGTCGCTGACGACCTGGCCCGGGCCGGTGAGGGTGTCCGCCGCGAACTGGTTCAGCTGCCCGACCTTTTCCTCGACGGTCATCTGCCCGAGGAGGGCGTCGACCCGGGCCTCGATCTGGGGGTTGCTGAAGGCCGCGCCCGGATCCGCACGCGAGGACGAGGCCGTTGCCAGCGCGCCCATCAGGACCAGCGCGGCAAGACCGGCGCTAAAATGCTTGGGGTTCTCACATCCTGGGCGACGCATGACTAATGGACGGCCGGATAACATTTGCGAAGCGCTTGTTTCTCCGCAGACAGTACGACCCGACCGCTCACCCTTGTCTATCAGTAACGACGGCGAAATGTGCAGGTTCCGGTCAAGAGGGAGCCGATAGGCTGGAAATCGCCTTAGACATGCAGGGCATGCCCGGGCTAGGCGGCGCGAATCGTCCGCGCCGTCGCCCGCAGCGGCTGGAGCGCGATGAAGTAGACGAGCGGGATCCAGACCGGGGCGACCACCACCCACCCGAGGATGGCGTGAAGGGCAGTGACTCCGAACTGCCTGAAGAATTGCCCCGGGTGATGGGTGAAGGTCGATATCATGAGCGAGATGTCCAGGCTCGAGCGCGCCGAGCCGGCGAGGGCGTCGCCCAGGCGCACGAATGCGAGGAGGAACGGAAAATACACGAAGGTGCAGAGCGCGTTCACGCCCTGGATGATCGGCTGGTTGAGTCCAAGGGCTATGCCGGCGACCAGGCAGAGCGTCGTGGTCGTTCCGAGTATCGGGAAGAGCGCCAGTGCGCTCCCGACAGCGAGGCTGAGCGCGACCTTCTTCGGGCTGACCCCCTGGGTGATCTGCCGCATGACGGGGTCGACCAGCCAGCGGTGCCAGAACCTTCGCCTGCGCGTCGCTTTCTGCTTGTCGGTAGTGGGCGTGGGGATCACGGAAATGGACTTATCCTTCCTACGGCTGGAAACCGATTTCGGGCGCATGGGTGACCCCGGTTGGGACGGGGGTCATTTGGCCAGGAAGCGCTTTTCCCATGCGGGATCCTCAAGCGGCCTCGGCCTGTATTTCCCGAAGATCGCATACCGCGTCCTTGCGACAAGCTTGTAGACGGGATCGCGCAGAAAGGCGGGCACGACGCGGAGGCATGAGACGTGGCGCCAGGGCCCGTCGAGTTCGGCGAAGGCCGCAAGGGCGCCCGTCGTTCGCATGAGCTGGGCTCCCCGCGCCTGGTTTTCCCAGTCGGGGACGAAGACCAGGCTCGAGAGGTCCTCCAGCGGCAGCCCCTGCAGGCGCAGGTACGCCTGCCCGGGGGCGCTCTGGAGCGGGGCGAAGTGCAGGCGCCCCCTCCGGTCGTGGCGAAGCATGAACCGGACGACTGCGTTGCACAGGCTGCATTCGCCGTCGTAAAGGAGCACGGGAACGCGTGTGTCTGCCATCGCCCGAGATCTAGCCAGACGCATCCCCCGGCTTCAATGGAAACGTGGGGCAGCGGTATCAAAATCCGGCGCGCTCGGGGACGAGGCGCTTGTCACGCGGATCCTCTCGGGAGCGCCCTGAGCGCCGGACAATAGGGTTCGACTCCCGCCCCGCGGAGGCATTGCCTTTGCGCGTGAACCCCACCGTTTTGCGGCACGCGATCGCGTTGCTTGGCTTCAGCGTCTGCCTCGGGGCCGAGTCGCCCCCCATGAGGCTCTGGCCCGGCCCGGCGCCCGGCGAGAAGGGAAACATCGGCGAGGAGAAGGAGATCAGCAAGCCGACCGACGGCCCGGTCGCGGGCCGGCAGGTCATCCGGCTCGGCAAGGTCTCCGACCCCACGCTGACCGTCTATCGGCCGGATGCGGGCAGGGACACGGGGGCGGCGGTGATGGTCTGCCCGGGCGGAGGCTATTACATGCTGGCCTACGACCTCGAGGGGTCGGAGGTGTGCCAGTGGCTGAACTCAATCGGCGTCACGGGCGTCCTCCTCAAGTACCGGGTCCCGAGGCGGGAGGGTCTGGCGCCCTACGCCGCGCCGCTGCAGGACGCCCAGCGCGCCCTCGGGCTGACCCGGTTCCACGCGAAGGAGTGGGGCATCGACCCGAAGCGCGTCGGCGTCCTGGGTTTCTCGGCCGGCGGAAACCTGTGCGCGGTCCTGAGCGCCGCAACCGCCAGGACCTATCCCCGCGTCGACGACGCGGACGACCTGGGCAGCCATCCGGATTTCCAGATCCTCATCTACCCGGCCTATCTCGTTAATGACAATGCGGGCTACAAGATAAGGCCCGAGGTCGCCGTGACGTCGGACACGCCGCCGACCTTTCTCGTCATGGCGCAGGACGACCCGGTCCATGTTGAGAACATCCTCGGCTACGCGATGGCGCTCCAGGACGCGAAGGTGCCGATGGAGATGCACCTGTACCCGACGGGGGGCCACGGCTACGGGCTTCGGCCGACCAAGAACTACGTGACCACCTGGCCCCAGCGCGCAGGCGACTGGATGCGCAGCCGCGGCCTCCTGGGGAGCAACTGACGCGACTTTCCGCCATGAGGAAACTCCTCGTCCTTCCCCTCCTCTGGATTGCAGCTCCCGGCGCCCGGGCCGGGGAGGCTCCGCCTCCCGTCAGGCTCGCCATTGTCGGGCTCGTGCACGACCACGTCACGGGAATGATCCCGAACCTCGCAGGCCGCACGGACGTGCAGCTGGTCGGGATCGTCGAGCCGAACCAGGAGCTTTCCGCCCTCTATGCCGACAAGTTCCACCTGGACCGGAAGCTCTTCTTCCCGACCCTGGACGCGCTCCGGGCCACGGCGCAGGTGCAGGCCGTGGCGACCTTCACGTCGACTTTCGACCACAGACGCGTCGTCGAGATGTGCGCCCCGCTGGGCATAGACGTCATGATGGAGAAGCCCCTCGCCGTCAGCATGGACGACGCGCGTGCCATGCAGGCCGCCGCGAAAAAGGGCGGGATCCAGGTCATCGTCAACTATGAGACCACCTGGTACCCGAGCAACAAGGGCGCCTACGACCTCGTCCACGGCGGCGCCATCGGCGACCTGCAGAAGATCGTTGTCCGGGACGGGCATTCCGGGCCGGCCGCCATCTGTTCGCCTTACTTTTTGGCGTGGCTGACGGACCCGGTGCTGAACGGCGGCGGCGCGCTGATGGACTTTGGATGCTACGGGGCCGACCTCGTCACATGGCTCATGGACGGCAGGCGGCCGACCTCGGTATTCGCCGTCACGCAGCACCTCCAGCCGAAGGTCTACCCCAGGGTGGATGATGACGCGACGATCGTGCTCACCTATCCCGGGACGCAGGCGATCCTCGAGCCCTCATGGGACTGGCCCTACGGCCGCAAGGACATGGATATCTACGGCCAGAAGGGCGCCCTCCGGCTCCCGAACGGGAGCTCGTTGTTCCTGCGGATGGGAAACGCGCCGGAGACGGCGGTCGCGGCTCCGGCGCTCGCGTCGCCCAATTCCGACGCCCTCTCGTACCTTGTCGCCGTTGTCCGCCGCGAGATCCAGCCGTCGGGGCTCTCGTCCCTCGGGGTGAACATGGTCGTGACCGAGATACTCGACGCCGCGAAGGAGTCGGCGCGGACCGGCAGGAGGGTCGACCTGGCGCCGGACGCCGCGCACTAGCGAACCATCAGCGCGCGGCCTTGTAGTCCGCGAGGAGCTCGGCGGTGGAATCCGGGAGGGCGAATCCCTCCAGCCGGGAAAGCAGGTCATCCACGCTTGGCGTGAACTGGGGAAGATCGGCGCCGGGAAACCGGGCCAGCGCCATCAGCGTGAAGACGAGCGCCAGGTGGAATGCGGGCTGGGACAGCGCCGGAAGGTCCTTGTCCGCGTAGGCGAGGCCGGCCTGGTAGGCCAGGGCGGCAAACACGAGGCACTTGTCCCGGGCGTCCCGCGGGTTCTCCTCGCGCGTCAGCTGCGCGTACAGCTCCTCCGAGTCAAGGGACCAGAGCTCGGTGACCCTGAGCCCGAATAGCCTCTCGGTCCCGTCAATCACCGACTGGATCGCCGAGTCGGGCTCGCCGGCCCCGCGCTGGAGCGTGATCTGGCGGAGCAGATCGGCCGCCTGCTCGAGCAGCCTGAGGAGGTAGTCCCTTTGCGGCATGGGATAGATCGGCGGCGTTCCCGCCTCAGGAGGATCCCGCCGGGGGCTGCAGCCCTGACCCCGGGGAGGGGGGCGGGGTCGCGCCCGGGTCGCGCCCCCGGATCTTGGCCCAGATCCTCTTGGCATAGCGGGCCACGGCGAGCGCGCCGACGATGATGAACTTCTTTAGGGCGAGGACGGCGACCCAGAGGCCCTTGAAGAGGCCCACCTTCGCGGCGATCCCGCCCGCGACGAGGGCGGCGATCCCATACGTCGCCACCTTGTCCGTGCCCTGCTTGAAGTCGCTGTAGCGGTGGCCCGGCTGGAAATCGACCATCGAAAGGAGGGTCGGCGTCGCCTTCTCGACCTCGGCCAGCTGCGGCATGCCGGCGACCGCGTTCAGGACCAGGACGCCGCTCCTGCCGAGCATGCGGATGTTGTAGTTGAGGGTGTTCACCGGGACCCCGGCGAACCTGACCTCCTTCGCCCAGTAGAGCTTGTGCGCGGCCGAGTCGTAGCGGGGCGCCTCGGCCCAGCCGACGAGGTCGATCGCGGGATACCCGCTCTTCTCGCGGGCCTTGTTCGCCTCGGTGGTCCCCTCCTTCATCTTCTGCAGGAGGTCGGCGTAGTTGATCTTGCTGGCTTCGTCGTCCTTCACGTAGCCGTCGTCGGCATAGGTGACGATGACGGCCCAGCTCGCGGCGCTCAGCGGGTCGAAGTCGTCGGGCGTGATCATGCCGAGGACGTCCTTCTGGCTCGGGTTTCCCCACAGCTTGCTGAGGATGATCTCGGAGTCGGCCGGGTTCACGAACCTGTAGCCGCCCGGGAGCGACACCTTCGCGATGTCGCCCTTCAGCACGATGTCCCCCGTCTGGTAGTGGACCGAGTTGGCCAGCCTGCGCGCCTCGGCGAGGCGCGCCGCGGGATCGGTCGAGTCCGGGGTCGCCGGGAAGAGGGGCGTGGCGGCCAGCGCCGCCGCGGCGACGAACAGGGGTGCAAGCTTCATGGGGTGGGGCTGGGATCCTAGGCGTAAAGCACGGCGGTGGCCGCGTGCAGCAACGGCGGCAATATGAAGGGAATGAGCTTCCAAGCGACAAAAATGCCGATGTAGCGCATGACGGGACTGCGGAGGGCGGCGGAGTATTTCTCGGCGGCCCCGCGCGGCAGGAGGAGGAGCGGCGCCTGGCTCCCGTCGAGCGGGGGCAGGGGGACCAGGTTGAAGGCGCAGAGGAGAAGGTTGAGGGAGAGGGCGATGCTGAGGAGGCGGGCCGCGAGCGACGCCCCGCCTGTGCTTCCCGTCGCCAGCTGGCCCATTCCCGACATGAACGGGATCCCGAAGATCCCCCACTCGTAGCCGAGGCGGATGAGGAGCGCCGCGGCGGCGGCAAGGCAGAGGTTCGTCGCCGGTCCGGCGAGCGCCATCAGCGCGGCCTTGCGGGGATTCTGCCTCGACCACTCGAGGTTGTACGGGGTGCTGGCCCAGCCAATGATCCACCCCCCGATGAACCAGGAGGCGATCGGGACGACCACCATGCCCACCGGCTCCCGGCGGATGTGCGGTATGGGATTCAGGGTGACCTGGCCGCCCCTGTGCGCGGTTTCATCCCCGAGCCGGAAGGCGGCCCATGCGTGGGCCGCCTCATGGCAGACCGTCGAGAGGAGGAAGACCGCGTACCACATCGCGCCGGGNNAAAGGGTGGCAAATCTTGCCGAAACATGGGGTTTGGACTACCTGTTCGGGCCAATAGTCCACATCACGGGACAACCCGACAACCAGCAGCCAGGAGACACCCCCATGAGACCACTCAGATTCGCCCTCGCCCTGTTAGCCGCCGCCCTCGGGGCGGCCCCGATGTCCGCGCAGCAGGCCCGAAAGAGCCCGCATGAGACGATCAGCAAGGTCCTCGGCGAGAACCGAGTCACGATCACCTACGGCAGGCCCTACACGAAGGACCCCGGCACGGGCGCCCCCAGGGTGATTTGGGGCGGCCTCGTTAAGTGGGACGAAGCCTACCGTCTGGGGGCGGACGAGGCGACCGTCCTCATCACCCAGAAGCCGATCATGGTCGGGGGCTCAACCGTGCCCGCGGGCGCCTATTCGCTCTACATGATCCCCTCGGAGACGGGGACCTCGAAGCTCGCGATCAGCACGGACGTCGGGCAGTGGGGCGAGCCCGTCGACACGGCGCACGACCTGGTCCAGGTCGACCTGAAGAAGGGGAGCCTGGACAAGGCGGTCGACCAGCTGACGCTCGCGATCGACAAGGACCCCGCGGGCGGGGGCGTCCTCAGGATCATGTGGGAGAACACGCAGTTCTCGGTCGAGCTCAGGAGGTCCGCTCCGCAGCTTGAGTTTCCCCAGGTGAGCCCGGCTGAGACGCTGAAGCAGCGGGTGGGGCTGACCGACATCGAGGTCGTCTACTCGCGCCCGAGCTCGCGCGGCCGCGTGATGCTTGGCGGCAACAACCCCTACGGCGTCGTGTGGAGGACCGGCGCCAACAACGCGACACGGATCTCCTTCAGCACGCCGGTCACGCTCCAGGGTTCGCACCTCGACGCCGGCGCCTACGAGCTCTTCACGATCCCAGGCAAGGACGAGTGGACCGTGATCCTGCAGAAGGCCAGCAGGCAGTGGGGCGCCTACAGCTACGACCAGAAGAACGACGTCCTGCGGGTGACGGCCAAGCCCGAGGCGACCGCCGAGCACGTCGAGACCTTCGCGATAGGCTTCAGCGACCTCCACAACGACTCGGCCATCCTCAACCTCTGCTGGGAGAACACGCGGGTGCCCGTGGCCGTCGGCGTGGACGTTGCCGGCATCCTCGTCCCGAGGATCGAGGCCGCCATGGCGGCGCCCGGCCGCAAGCCCTACTCCGCGGCCGCCGTCTTCTACCTGGAGAACAAGCTCGACCTCGACAAGGCGCTTGAGTGGATGAATGCCGC
>PMSP01000076.1 GCA_003168315.1 Opitutaceae bacterium | reverse complement strand
CGTCCGAGGAGCTCGAGATCGACGTCGAGGTCCGCCAGTCGCTGTCGTCCCTCCAGGAGGCGCAGGAGCTCGTGACGGCGTCGCAGCAGACGATTGAGCAGGCGGCGGAGGCCCTCCGCCTCGCCGATGCCAAGTTCCACGCGGGCTCGGCGACCCAGCTCGACGTGCTGACCTCGCAGGTCTCGCTGACGCAGGCGAAGACGGACCAGCTGACCGCCAATTACAACTACCTCGTGGCCCTTGCCAACGTCAGGAAGGCCATTGGACTGAGCGACGCCCTCGTGGTACCCTAGGCTGAGCCCGCGGCAGGTGTCGGCGGGCAAGACGCCCGCGATTTCCAAGACATGAGAGCCAAGCGCATCCTTCCCGCAACCGCTGCCGTGGCCGGGGCACTCGTCCTGGCGGCGTTCGCCGCGCTGAGCCCGGCCGTCCAGACCCGGGCGGCCCGCAGGATGGCGCCGCTGCTGAAAAGGCCCGGGACGTCGATCGGCCGCCTGGCGGTCCGCCCTGGGCGCGCATCCGTCGAGGGGCTCCATGCGGAGATCGAGGGGGCCGTGATCGACCTGCCGTCCGCCCAGGCCGAGCTGGACGTCCTGCCGGCCCTGCTCGGGCGGGGCTATCACCTGAGGAGCCTGGTCGCCCGGGGCTGGACGATCGACCTCACGCGCCCGGGCGCCCCGCCCGTCGATTCCTCCGGGTCGGGCTACCCCTGGATTGCGCGCGCCCTGGGCGGCATCCTCGCGGCGTTCAACGTGAAAGCTGACCTGTCGCTCGACGGCGTCCAGCTCGAGGGCGACGTGCTCTTCCCCGGAGAGGACGGTCGTCCCGCCGGCAGGGCGCACCTGGTGGTCACCGGCGGGGGCCTGGGCGAGGGGCGCGACGGCCGCTTCATCTGCGCGGGCATGGCTGTCGCCGACGACCCGGCGACGCCGGTGTCCTCCGTCTCCGTCACCGCCGTCCTGACGGCCGTGATGGACGCCTCCGGGACGTTCACCCGGGCCGACATCAAGGCGGACGCGACCGCGCTCGGCGCCGGGTTCCCCTCGGGCATCAGCCTCTCCTTCGTCGCCAAGGCGGCGCGAATGGCGGGGAAGGAGTCGTACTCGGTGACGCTTGTCCGCGGCGCCGAGCGCGTCGCGGAGTTCAACGCAGAGGGCCCGGGCGGCGCGCTCCGGATGGCGGGCTCCTGGCGCCTCGACCTCAGGGACACGGACCTTGCGCCCTTTGCGCTCGGGCGCAGCCTGCCCGCGTTCCACGTCGTCGGGGACGGGACCTACGAGGCCGATCCCTCGACGGGCGACGCCGAGGCCGCGGGCAAGCTGCGCGCCTCCGCGAACCGGCTTGGCGTCCTCGCGGGGGAGCTGGGCGCCCTGGGCCCCGTCGGCCTAGTCGCCGACTTCGACGTGGCCCGCGTCGGGCCGACCCTCCGGGTCGCCCGCCTCGACACGAACGTCTCCGGGGCTGGCCCGGTCCTGGCGGTGCGCGCCCTCCAGTCGTTCGAGTTCAACCCGTCCTCCGGAGAGCTCAAGGTCGCCGCCCCGTCCGACGACCTCGTGGGTATATCCGTGAAGGGGATACCGCTTCGGTGGCTCAGGGGCGTCCTCCCGAAGCTCGACCTGGCGGGCAGCGACCTCCTGGGCGAATTCGTCATGCGGGCCGAGGACGGCCGGCTGGTCCTGAGAACCCGCGCGCCCCTCGTGTCGACGGGTGTCTCCCTCTCCCATTCGGGAAAGGTGATCGCGGCCGGCCTCGAGGTCTCGGCCTTCATCCTCGCCGACTACGCCCCCCAGGGCTGGCAGTTCCAGCTCGCCCCGCTCGCCATCCGCAGCGACGGCCTCAAGATGCTCTCCCTGGAGGCCCGGTTCGGCCGGCTGGCCGGGAGCGGCCGGGAGGTCAAGGCGGCGGGTTCCTGGAGCGCTTCGCTTCCGCTCCTCCTCTCGGTGCCGGCTGCCGCGCGCCTGCCGCGGCTCGGGACGGGCGACGCCAGCGGGAGCGTCGAGGCGAGCCTGGGTTCCAGGCGGGAGGTGAGCGTCAAGCTTGCCCTCGCGAACCTCACGACGGCGTCGGGCGCCGTGCTGCCCTCGGTGACATCCGAGGTGCGCGCCGACTTCGACCCCGCGGGAGCCGCCACCTTCAGCATCCCGGTGCACCTCGACTACGGGACCCGCGCGGCCGACGTGGCGTTCTCCGGCGCGTTGTCGACGGACAAGGGGGGCACCCTTGTCGACGGGACTCTCTCGGGCTCGGCGCTCACCATGGACGACGTCGCCGCCGTCGCGTTTCTCTCCGGGGGAAGGGGCGCGGGCGCGGATGCGCCCGCGGCGTCCGGTCCGCCGGCGACGCCGCGCACGACAGCCCTGTTCTGGCCCGGCTACCGCGCGAGGGTGGAACTCAAGGTCGCCGAGCTGTCCGTGCCGCATGCCGACCTGCGCGAGGTCAGGGGAACACTGGTGATCGAGCATGGCTCGATCGCCCTGTCTGGCGGGACGGCGAACGTCGCCGACGGGAGCCCCGCCCGCGTCGACGGCCAGGTTGCGTTCAATCCCGCGGCCGACAGTCCCTACTCATTCCGGGCGGCTGTGTCGGTCGACAACGTCGACTCGGCGCCGATCTTCACGGCCTTCGACCCGGACAAGGCGCCGGTCGTCGAGGGCAGCTTTGACGTGGAGGCGAACCTCTCCGGGACCGGGCAGTCTCCCGGCGACCTCCTCGAGGCGTCCCAGGGCGACCTCAGGCTCTCGAGCAAGGGCGGCCAGTTCCGGGCCCTGCGTACGGACATCGTCGACTCGATCAAGCAGGCGAACTCAAAGCTCGTGGACGCCCTGGACACGGTGACGGCCCTGTTCGGCAAGAAGTCGGAGAACCTGGGCACGGCCCTTGTCGAGTCGGCACGGGAGCTCTCCGACATCCACTACGACCAGATGAGCATATCGGTGGAGCGGGGTGCCGACCTCGACCTGCGCGTGACGGAGATCACCCTCATCGCCCCCGACGAGCGCCTGACGGGGAAGGGGACGATCACCCACCAGGACGGGGTTCCGATCCGGGACCAGCCCCTCTCGATCGACCTCGACATGGGCGTCCAGGGGCGCCTCGGGAAGTTCCTGGACGACGTCGGGATGCTGAAGGAGGGGCAGGACGAGTTCGGCTACACCCAGCTCTACCAGCCGATCCACCTCGGCGGCACGCTCAGGAGCGTCGACCAGAGCCAGTGGAGGGAGATGCTGGTGCAGGCCCCGCTCCGCAAGGGGGGCGGTTTGTTTGACAAGTTGCTGGGGAAGTGACCAGCGTCGCGGGTGTTGATGGCACGGCGTTCAACGATGCCGCTCTGGATCGCGGCCCCGGTCTGGCTCCTCTCGCGCCTGCTCTACCGCGTAAGGGTGCTCGGCGCCTCTTATGTGCCCGGCTCCGGCGGGGCAGTCGTCATCGCGAACCACCTGTCCTACGTGGACGTCGTTGTCCTCCAGCTCGCCTGCCCGCGGCCGCTGCGGTACATGGCCTACCGGGGACCGGGGACCGGGCGCCTCCTGAACTGGATATTCAGGCGGGCCGGTGTGATCGTCGTCTCCCCGCACAGCCCCTCGCAGTGGCTCAGGGAGTCCGTGCGGGCGCTGGAGAGCGGGGAGCTCGTCTGCGTCTTCCCGGAGGGCGGGATCTCGCGCACGGGCCAGCTGATGGCGATCCGCAGGGGCTTCGAGCTCATGGCCCGCCGGGCCAGGGTCCCCGTCATACCGGCGTTCGTCGACGGCCTGTGGGGCTCCGTTTTCTCCTTTGCCGGGAACAAGTACCTGTGGAAGTCCCCCCGGCTCCTGCCGACGCCCGTCTGCGTCGCCTTCGGCGAGGCGATCCCGTTCGACCGCGCCGACGTGACCGTGGCGCGCAGGGCGCTCATGGAGCTCGGCAGCGACGCCTTCGCCGAGCGGCCGGCCCTGCGCCGGAACATCGGGTGCGAGACCGTGCGCTCCCTCGCCAGGCGCCCGGGCTCGACCGCGATCATCGATCGCACGGCGGGGCGCCGGGCGGTGTCGGCGGCCCAGCTCCTCGCCGCCGCGGCCGTACTCGCCCGCCGAATCAGGGAGACCGTGCCCGAGGGGCGGGTCGGCATCGTCCTGCCTCCGGGAGCCGGGGCCGCGATCGCGAACCTCGCCGCCGTGTGCGCCGGCAAGGTGCCGGTCAACCTCAATTTCACGGCGGGCCGCGCCTCGGTGGAGTCCAGCATGGCCGAGGCGGGAATCCGCACGGTCCTGACGGCGGACGCCCTGCGCTCGCGGTTCCCCGACTTTCCCTGGCCTGCGCTCACGCGTGACCTCCGTTCCGAGTTGGACGCGGCCGGGGGCCGGCGGGCGATGGTCCCCTGGGTCCTTGCCGCATGGCTCCTCCCAAACCAGTGGGTGGCGGCCCTCGTCGGCGTCCCGGCGCGCGGGGGCGACGGGGAGGCCGCGCTCCTCTTCACGAGCGGCAGCGGCGGCAATCCGAAGGGCGTCGTCCTCTCGCACCGGAACCTCCTCGCCAACTGCGCGCAGATCTCGTCCCTCTCGATTTTCCCCGAATCGGCGGTCATGCTCGGGTGCCTGCCGATCTTCCACAGCTTCGGCTTCACGTTCACGCTCTGGTACCCGCTCCTGCGCGGCTGCCTCCTGGTCACCTCGCCGAGCGCCCTCGACACCCGCGCGCTGATCGACTCGATCCGGGAGGAGCGGGTCAGCGTGCTCCTCGGGGCCCCGACCTTCCTGCGCCCTTTTCTGAAGAAGGCGAAGCCGTCCGACATGAGGTCGCTCGACCTCGTCATAACCGGGGCGGAGAAGCTCCCCGACGACCTGAGGCGCCGTTTCCTCGAGACGTTCCACATCGAGATACTCCAGGGCTACGGCCTGACGGAGACCTCGCCCGTCGCCAACCTGAACCAGCCCCATCCCCCGGTGACGACGGCGACTGCCGACGAGCAGATCGGCAACAAGCGCGGCACGGTGGGGCGGCTCCTCCCGGGCATGTCGGCGCGGATCGTGGATCCCGACACGGGCGTCGATGTCGCGCCGGGGGGCACCGGCGTCCTCCTCCTTCGCGGGCCGAACATATTCTCGCGCTACCTCGGGGAGGCTGAGCCCGGAGCCTCGCTGCGCGACGGGTGGTTTGTCACCTGGGACCTGGCCAGCATCGACGACGACGGATTCGTCTCGATCGAGGGCAGGCTTGCCCGCTTCTCCAAGATCGGGGGCGAGATGGTCCCCCACGGGACGATCGAGCAGAGGGTGGCGGAGGCCTTCGGGGTCGACCCGGGCGAGGTCCAGTCAATCGTCGTGATGGGCGTCCCGGACGAGGCGAAGGGCGAGGCGCTGGTCGTCCTGACGACGCTCGACATCTCGGCCGCCGATATTCGCGAGAAGCTGTCCACAGCGGGATACCCGAACCTGTGGATCCCGAGGGCGGTCCTGCGCGTCGGGGCCATCCCGGTCCTCGGGACCGGCAAGCTCGACATCGCGGCTTGCAGGCGGCTCGCGCTTGAGTCCCGCGCCAGCTGAAAATCCAGCCATGAAGCCGACCGGGATCATCGACGCCCACATCCACGCTTACCCGGCGGATGTCGCGGCCGATCCCGCCGGATGGGGCCGTGCGCGCGCCGAAGGCGCTTGGGTTGACTGCGTGGCCCCGGAGGGAGGGAAGTCCATCCAGGGGTGGGCCGGACCCGATGCCGTGATTGCGGACATGGACGCGGCCGGCGTGGAGGCCTGCGTCATGCTGGGCTGGTACTGGGAGCAGCAGGACACCTGCGAGCTGCAGAACGCCTGGCACCTGGAATGGGTGCGCAGGCACCCGGGCCGCCTCCTCGGATTCGCCGCTGTTCAGCCCGGCGCGGGCAGGCGCTCCGTCGACGCGCTGGAGCGCGCGCTCGACTCGGGCCTGTGCGGCGTCGGCGAGCTCCTCCCGCAGGTCCAGGGCTACACGCTGGAGGATCCCTTGTTCAGGCGGGTCGTCGAGGTGGCGGCGGGGAGGCGCGTCCCGATCAACCTGCATGCGACCGATCCCGGCAAGGGGCCGGCCGCGGGCCCGAGGACGCCGCTTGGCGCGTACGTCCGGCTCGCGCGCGAGTACCCCGAGGCGACCTTCATCCTGGCGCACTGGGGCGGCGGGTTGGCCTTCCGCGGGTCCGGGGACGGGGAGGAGCTTCCCGCGAACCTGTATTTCGACACGGCCGCGTCGCCCCTCCTGTACGATCCCGGCGTGTTCCGCAGGGCCGTCGACCGGGTCGGGGCGGCGAGGATCCTCTACGGGTCCGACTATCCCCTCATGCTCTACCCGCGCGCCTCCCGGGACACCGGCTTTGGCCGCTTCCTCGCCGAGATCGCCGCAGCCGGGCTCACCGAGGACGAGCGCGCGCAGATCCTCGGATCAAATATCAGGAGGCTCATGTCGGAGGGTCTTGCGCCCGCGCGGGAGCGCGTGTAGCGGAACTGAAACCCCATGGATTTTTCCAGAGCCACGAAGCAGCTGAAGGCCGCCCTCGGCCCTAGGGTCGTCCGCACCGACCGGGACTCGACGTGGACGGCGTCGTTTGACAGCAGCAAGATCGCCTTCCCGCCCCTGGCGGTCGTGTTCCCGCGCGACCGCTCGGACGTGGCGCGGGTCCTTGCGCTGGCAAACCGGCACCGCGTGCCCGTGACCGTTCGCGGGCGGGGGACAAGCCTGACCGGGTCCGCGTCGCCGGCCCGCGGCGGCTGGGTGCTGGACCTCCACCGATGGGACGGCGTCCGGATCGACGCCCAGGCCGGAATGGCCCACGTCCAGGCCGGGGCGACCGTCGAGAGCATCCAGGCCGCCGCCGAGAGGAAGGGCTGGTTCTACCCGCCGGACCCTTCGTCGAAGAAATACTGCACGATCGGGGGAAACATCGCCTGCAACGCCGGCGGGATGCACGGCGGAAAGTACGGCGTCACCCGCGACTTCGTCCTCGCGCTCAAGGGATTCCTGCCCACCGGCGAGTGGGTGGAGTGGGGCACCGCGACCAAGAAGTTCTCGGCCGGATTCAACCTGCGGGACCTCTGGATCGGGAGCGAGGGGATGCTCGGGATCGTCACCGACGCGACGCTCAAGCTGATACCCAGGCCCGCCGAGCGCTGGACGCTCCTCGTCTCGTTCCGCACGGAACCGGACGCCTTCAGGGCGGCTCTTGCGCTCTTCGCCCTGAGGGTGCAGCCGGCGATCTGCGAATTCCTGGACCGGTACTCGGTCGACTGCGCCGAGCGCGCGACGGGAAAGCTCGTCTTCAAGGGGCAGGCGGGCCGCCCGGTCCTTCTCCTCGAGCTTGCCGGCGGCGCGGCCGAGGTCCGCGAGCAGCGCGCCCTGGTCCTCAGGTGGGCGGCGCGCCACGGCGTCGCCCACCGCGCGGCCCGCGGCCGCGCCGAGGCCGAGCGCCTCTGGGAGGTGCGCCGTTCCTGCTCGGGAGCGATGTTCCAGCTCGGCGATTCCAAGCTGAACGAGGATATCGTCGTCCCGATGGGCAAGTACGTCGCCTTCGCCCGTTTTCTCGAGGGCCTGCGCAGGGAGTCGGGCCTTCCCATACCCACGTTCGGCCACCTTGCCGACGGGAACCTGCACGTGAACGTCATGTACCACAGGGACGACCCGCGGGAAACCCGCGCGGCCGAGCGGGCGGTGGGCAAGCTCATGAGGACCGTGGTCGCCCTCGGGGGCGCGATTTCGGGGGAGCACGGGATAGGGCTCGCCAAGACGCCGTTCCTGCGGATCCAGCACCCGCCGGCCGCCATCCGGGCCATGCGGGCGGTCAAGCGCGCCCTGGATCCGCGCGGCATACTCAATCCGGGCAAGATGTTCGAGGTATTCCGCGTGTGGGAAGCGAAGCGGGTCGTGGCGCGTCTTCCCTGGGATCACGCCTGAATCCGCATTTTCGTTTGCCCGCGCAAGCGAGGGCCTCTCCACTTAACAGGCTTAATGTATCTCAAGGCGCTAAAACTCCACGGTTTCAAGTCGTTCGCCGATCCCACGACCCTCCATTTCGAGCCCGGCGTGACCGCCGTGGTCGGTCCCAATGGGTGCGGCAAGTCCAACATCGCCGACTCCATCCGGTGGGTCCTGGGCGAGCAGAGCGCGAAGGCGCTCCGCGGCGGGAAGATGCAGGACGTCATCTTCGAGGGCGCCGACACGCGCCGCGCCGCGCAGATGTGCGAGGTGTCGCTCCTGCTGACGGAGTGCGAGAAGCAGCTCGGGAGCGAGTTCCACGAGATCGAGGTCACCCGCCGGGTGCACCGGGACGGCCAGGGCGAGTACCTGTTCAACGGCCAGCCCTGCCGCCTCAAGGACATCCACAAGCTTTTCATGGACACGGGCGTCGGGCGGACGAGCTATTCGATCATGGCCCAGGGCCAGATCGACCAGGTGCTCTCCTCCAAGCCCGAGGAGCGGCGAGCCGTGTTCGAGGAGGCCGCAGGGATCACGAAATACAAGAGCCAGCGCAGGGAGGCCATGGGGAAGCTCGCCCTCACCGACCAGAACCTCGCCCGGGTCGCCGACGTCGTCGGGGAGGTCTCCAGGCAAATCGGAAGCCTCAAGCGCCAGGCTGCCAAGGCAATGCGCTACAAGAGGTTGGCGCACCGCCTTAGGCACCTCAGCCTTGCGTGGAGCGCCCTGCAGCACGGGAAGCTGACGGAGGCCCTCGCCGCCCTTGAATCGAAGCTGGCTGGGCTCAGGGCCGAGGCGGACAGGCGCCGGTCGGCCCTGGAGGGCCAGCAATCGGGCCTTGAGTCGCGCAAGCTGGACCGCAGCCGGCTGAACCAGCGGGTCCAGGACGCCCAGCAGGCCGTCTTTGACCTCAAGTCCCGGAAGGACCACGCCGAGAACGCGGCGAACCTCGCCCAGATCCGGCGTGCGGGCCTTGCGGACCGGCTCGAGGGGACGCGCTACACGCTGGGCGAGCTCGAAATGCAGCTTCGCGAGGTGGCGGCGCAGGTCGACACCGGTTCCCAGGACAAGCAGATGCAGCTCGGCCTCCTCGGGAGCAGCGACGCCGTCTACCAGCAGCACAACCGCGAGCTCGCCGTATCCGAGGGCGAGCTCGGCAAGCTCGACCGCGACCTGCAGCAGGCGAAGTTCGAGCTCCTGCAGTTCGACAGCGCGGTCGCCAGGCTCCGGACGGAATCCTCGGGCCACGAGGTCGACCAGAAGACCAGCATTCACCGGCACGAGGCGCTGGCGGCCGACCACCGGCAGGCTGCGGAGCTGGCGGCCTCCGCCGCGCGCGGCGCACAGGAGGCGCTCGCCAAATTGGAGGAGGCGCTCGCCGGGAGGACGCTCACGAGCGAGGCGGCGGCCCAGGCGCAGCAGTCGGTCGTCGACCTGACCAAGGAGTTCCGCGAACTCCAGCGCAAGGTCCAGGAAGTCGACCGGCAGATGGCCCAGCGCGGGGCGCGCCTCAGGCTCCTCCAGCAGCTGCAGGAGCGCTGGGAGGGATTCGGCGAGGGCGCGAAGGCTGTCCTCCAGGGACGGCTCGAGGGCGCTCTCGCGGGCTCCAAGGTGACGGCGGTCTCGCAGGGGATCGAGGTCAGGCCGGAGTTCGGGCGGGCCATCGAGGCCCTCCTCGGCTCGGCCGCGGAGGCGATCGAGGTGAGCGACCTTGCGACCGCGCGCCGCATCTTCGCCCAGCTTGAGCAGGAGCAGATCGGCTCCGTGGTCCTGAGGATCGCCGAGCTGGGTGCGGGCGGTCCGCCCGCGCCGGAGCTGCCGGCCGGCCTCCACCCGGCGACGACCGCACTCGCCCGGATCGACGATTCGCACCCGGCCAGGGCGCTCCTCGCGGCGTGCTACATCGCCGCCGACCTCGGCGCGTTCCTCGACTACTGGCGCGCGCACC
>PMSP01000367.1 GCA_003168315.1 Opitutaceae bacterium | reverse complement strand
CGGGTTCAATCGCAGCCACGCCATCCTGGGCGGCAGTCCTCAATGCATAGCGACCCATCCATCCGACTTTGCGGTCGCGTTGACCGCTCTCGACGCCCAGGTGCACACGTCGGGCCCGGAGGGTGAACGGGATATCCCGATCACGGACTTCTACCTCAAGCCCGGAGACACTCCCGATCGCGAAACCGTGCTTCGGCCGGGGGAGCTGATCGCCGCCGTGCTGCTGCCGCACGCAGCTTCCCGGGGGCGCTCGCTCTATCTCAAGGTGCGGGACCGGCAGTCCTACGAATTCGCCCTGGCGTCCGCCGCCATTGCAGCCGACGTGGACGGGGGGATCCTGAGGAACGTCCGCGTGGCCCTCGGCGGGGTGGGCACCGTTCCGTGGCGGAGCCGCGCTGCGGAGGCGGTCCTCGAGGGCCAATTGGGCACGCCTCTCCTCTTTTCGGCCGCCGCGGACGCGGAGCTGGCCGCGGCCCGGCCGCAGCGGCACAACGCCTTCAAAGTGGCGCTCGCCAAGCGGACCCTTGTCACCGCGCTGCAGCGCCTCGTCGAAACGTCATGACCACTCCCGCGCTCGGCCAGGGGATCGTCCGGAAGGACGGAGTCAAGAAGGTGACGGGAACTGCCACCTACACGGCCGATTTTCGTCCGGCCAACCTGGCCTACGCCGTCCTGATCCCCAGCACGGTCCCATCCGGCAGGATCATCAGCTTGGATGTGAACGCCGCCCTTCGGTCCCCCGGGGCGCTCGCCGTCGTCACCCACCTGAACGCGCCCCGCCTCAAGCCGCCCGGGAGCATGGCGACCGGCGGTGAATTCGCGGAGAATTTCTTCCCACTGCAGGAGCCCGACATTCATTTCTGGGGGCAATACGTCGCCGTCGTGGTCGCGCACACCCTCGAGTGCGCCGAGGAAGCCGCGACCCGGCTGCGGATCGAATTCGCGCCTGCTCCGTTCGAGGTCGACATGGAGGGCCACCCCCAGGAGATCTTCGAGCCATCCCAGGCGATGGGCAAGAATGTGCANNGATCGAGCGCGGAAAGACGGCTGAAGGGCTCGGAAAGGCTGACGTGCTGATCGCCGAGACCTACCGAACGCCGGTCTATCATCACAACCCGATGGAGCCGCACGCCACGATCGCTGACTGGACCGACGACGGGCTCACGATCTACGAGCCGACACAGTGGGTTATGGGCCTGCGCTCCGTTGTTTCCAAGTCCTTCGACCTCAAGGAGGAAAGGGTCCGCATCATCTCCCCATTCGTTGGGGGCGGCTTTGGATCAAAGGGATTTTCTTGGCCCCATACGCTGGCGGCGGCCATGGCCTCCCGGGAGGCGCGCCGTCCCGTGAAGCTTGTACTCACGCGGGCGCAGATGTTCACCTCCGTGGGACACCGGGCCGCGACCCGCCAGGATGTCCAGCTGGGCGCGACCCGCGATGGGCGCCTGACGGCGATGACCCACGCGACACTCACCGGCTCGTCGATAAGGAGCGATTACTTTGAGACCTGTGGCCTTGCCACCTCGATGCTCTACGCCTGCCCCAACGTCTCGATTTCCCACAGGGTTGCGCGCCTGAACACCGGGACGCCGTGCCCGACACGGGCGCCAGGCGAGGCTCCGGGCACGTTTGCCCTCGAATGTGCGATGGACGAACTTGCCCAGAAGTTGGGAATGGACCCGATCGAGCTCCGGATCCGAAACCACGCCGACGTCGATCCGCAGGAAGAAAAGCCCTTCAGTTCGAAGAATCTGCTGGAATGCTACCGACGGGGAGCCGAGCGATTTGGCTGGGACCGGCGGATTGCAAAGCCCGGTGCGCGCCAGGAAAAAGGGGAATGGGTGGGGATGGGGATGGCGACAGCTACGTATCCGGCCAACAAGCGCGATGGCTCGGCCGCGGTCAGGATTTACCGGGNNGGACCGCAGGGTGGTGGTGCGTTCAGCAACCCACGACCTGGGGACCGGGACCTACACGACCTTGGCCCAGGTGGCCGCCGACGCCTTGGGCGTGCCGGTGGGAAGCGTGACCTGCGAACTCGGCGACTCGCTTTTGCCGAAGGCGGGCGTTTCCGGGGGCTCGTCTACGAGCGCGAGCGTCGCCCCGATGGTACGGGAAGCCGCGGAGAAACTTAAGGCGAAGTTGGGCAAGTTCACCTCTATTGATGAAGCAGTTGCCAAGTCCGGCGGCGATTTCGTCGAGGCCGAGGCGGAGCATAATGCCATCGTGGCGGCGGCCTCAAAGCTCGTCTCCAAGAGCCCTTCGTTCCACTCCTTTGGCGCCCAGTTCGTCGAGGTGCGGGTGAACGTGGACACGCGCCAGGTCAAGGTGAGCCGGGTCGTCTCGGTCATCGATGCGGGCAGCATCATGAATCCACTGACTGCCCGCAGCCAGATTCAGGGAGGGGTCGTGTGGGCCATCGGCATGGCTCTCCTCGAGCGGACGGACTGGGACGCCACGCGGGGATACCCTGCGACGCGCAACCTTGCCGACTACCTGGTTCCCGTTAATGCCGACATTCCGGACATCATCGTTGAATTCACCGATCATCCCGACCTGGAATTTAATTCCCTTGGGGTGCGTGGTATCGGTGAAATTGGCATCACGGGGACTGTCGCCGCGGTAGCCAACGCCGTTTACAATGCCACCGGGATCAGGGTGCGGGACCTTCCCGTCTCGATCGACAAGCTCTTGACCTAGTAGACATCGGCCATGACGGCGTTCCCGGGGGCCGCAATCGTGGTCAGGATGCGATAACTGGCCGTAAACGGGGCGGAATCTGCCATCCCGGCTGGAAAAAATCCTCGCAGGTGCCCGACCGGACGGCCAACGTCCCGCGCGGCATGCGTCGTCAGCTCTTTGCCTGCAAGTCCATAGACCGGCTCATCGCCGACTCCGAGCATCCCCGCCAGCGCCTGGCCAAGTCGCTCGGCCCCTGGAGCCTGACTGCGCTCGGAATCGGCGCGATCATAGGCTCGGGCATCTTCGTCCTCACCGGCACCGCCGCCGCCGGCGAGCATTTCGAGGCGCCGTCGCTCCTCCACGCCCAGGTCATGGACCTGGTCCTCAATTTCATCCAGCACGGAAACCTCTCCGGCGCCCTCCTTCACGGGCGCCCGGCGGCGGGGCCCGCCATCGCCGTCTCCTTCATCCTCGTCGCCGTCGCCTGCAGCTTCGCCGGCCTGTGCTACGCTGAACTGGCATCGATGATCCCGATCGCGGGAAGCGCCTACACGTATTCCTACGCGACCCTCGGCGAATTCTTTGCCTGGGTAATCGGGTGGGACCTCATCCTGGAGTACGCGGTCGGAAACGTGGCCGTCGCGGTCGGGTTCGCCGGCTACTTCAAGGCGCAGCTCTCCTCGTTCGGCGTCAACCTGTCTGACCGCTGGTCCACCCCGGTATGGTCCGAGGGGCACCTAACGGGGGCATGGTTCAACATGCCGGCGTTTCTCGTCATCTTCTTGCTTACGCTCCTCCTCCTACGGGGGGTGCGGGAATCCGCCGGTGCCAACAACGTCATGGTGGCGCTTAAGATCGCCGCCATACTGATTTTCCTCGTTGTCGGCGGCATGCTGGTGCACCCGGTCAACTGGCATCCCTTTGCCCCCTCCGGTTTTCGCGGGATCGTGACCGGCGGGGCGATCGTCTTTTTCACGTACATCGGATTCGACGTGGTCTCGACTGCGGCGGAGGAGTCGATCCGGCCGCAGAGGGATATGCCGGTCGGCATCATCGCCTCCCTCATTGTCTGCGCCCTTCTCTACGTCGGCGTAGCACTGGTCCTCCTCGGGATGATGCCCTATGCTACCTTTGCCTCCGGGCCGGCGGCCGACGCCCCGGTGGCCTTTGCGCTGAAGGCCCTCGGGGTCCATCCGGCCTTTCTCGCCATCATCGTCATCGGCGCGATGACCGGAATGGTGTCCTGCCTCCTCGTCTTCCAGTATGGCCAGGTGCGGATATGGTTTGCGATGTCCCGCGACCGCCTCCTGCCGGCACTCTTCTCGGCCCTGCATCCCCGATTCCAGACCCCGCACTGGTCGACCTGGATCGCCTGCGCCGCGGTGGGCGTTCCCGCGGGCCTGTTCGACATCGGGGACGCGGCCGACCTGACCAACATCGGCACGCTCTTCGCATTCGTCCTGGTCTCAATCGGCGTGATCGTTCTTCGGCGCAGCGATCCCGGGCGGCCGCGCGGGTTTCGGGTGCCATTCGTCCCCGTCTTCCCGCTCATCTCGGTCGTCCTGTGCCTCGGCCTCATGAGCGGCCTCCTGTTGATCACGTGGATCCGCTTCGTCGTCTGGCTCGGAATCGGTCTCGCCATTTACTTCGGGTATAGCCGCCACCGAAGCGAATTCGCCGCAAAATAGGATTTCGCGGGCATTCTACCGCCTAAGCCGTTGCATGACGCAACGGACGCGATTACTTTGCGGCCTGGGGCGTCGGGCTTGCCGCCGCAGCCTGCTGCTCCGCCCGCGCGTCCTCGGTGATCTTTTGGATCTTCGGCCCAAGCTCCTGCTGCATCGCCCGAATGTACGGCATGAACTTCTGCATGATTTGCGGCTGCTTTTGGAGCATGGACATGCCCTCTGGCGACTCGAAGAAGGCCTTCATGGCCTTGAGCTCGGCCTCGGAGTAGACCTCGGCATAGATAACGTCCATCTTGCTGAGGAGGCCCTTCGCCGTGTCCATCGAGAGGGCCATGACCTGCGAGGTCACCTTCGCGGCTATCGCCTTCTGCTCGGGCGTCATGTTCGCCGAATTGGCGCTAACTGACTGGGCCGCCATCTGCTGCATCTGCGCGGACATCTGGTCGAACATCCTGTCCGCGTGCATCGCCTTGATGACCTGGTGAGCCAGGTCGATGTTGACGGGATCGGGGCCCGTGACTGGGTCTGCCGCCCGGAGGACGGAGACCAATGTAAGGCTAAGGGCTAGGATGGGGATTCTCTTCATGTTATTGTCAACTCGGCGGTTGCAGGAATAGCGTGGGTTTTCTTGGGCACGCCCAAGTTGCAGGCATCTTGGAAGCATTGACGGGCTTGGCGAGCCTTCAGCTAGGCACACACCTTATATGCCGAATGCCAATGTTCGCCCATTATTGGACAACGCGACCGTTCCCAACCAGATGGCAAGAGGCCTTCATGTCCCGCCCCCGCGCGCCCGCCTAGCCATCTCCGACGCACTCGTCCCACAGGTCCCGATGCTTTCGTTGAAAGTCGCCAATCATCGAGATGCAATCCGGCGAGGCCAGGTCGAGGATGTCAATTCCTTGCTCGCGCAACCAGGCGATCCCACCCTGCGCGTTGACGCTGTCGCCGACGATGACCTGCTTGAACCGGAACTGGGAGATCAGACCCGAGCAGTACCGGCACGGCGCGAGCGTCGTCACCAGGATTAGGTCCGTGTACCGAGGCTGGCGCCCGGCGGCGCGGAAGGCATCGGTCTCCCCGTGCATCGAGGGGTCGCCATGCTGCACCAGGCGGTTGCGACCCGCTCCCAGCAACGTCCCGTCAGCCCGAAAGATTGCGCCGCCGACCGGGATCCCCCCTTCGGCAAGGCCAAGCCGCGCCTGCTCGATCGCAACGGCCAGCATGCCTTGTGCATCAAGTTTCGGCTTCACGGGCCTTTCTTACCGGGTCGTCGACATGGTTCAAGCCCGGGCCGCGCCCGAACCCCTTCGGTTCTTTTCATTCCAGCCGGCAGCCACCACCAGGAACAATAGAAAATAATATGGCAGCCGATTCTTCGGCGGGTCGGGAACCGGGTACAGAGTCCCCTCGAGGACGAGCGCCATGGCCAAAACGGAAAGGGCCGCCAGAACCACGGCGCCGGCGATCGGCCTGCCTCGCTGCCGCAGGAAAACGGGCAGTGCCACGGCCACCAAAGCATAGACCGTCACAAAACCGTACACGGCTAGCGAGCCCATCCAATCATAGATCGTCTCGCCGCTGACATGCCCCGCCACGAGGGCGATCGCCAGGACAAAGGTGACTCCGCCGATGGCCACTACGGCTTTGTAGGGGGTACGGTTGCGGGGGTGGGTCGCTCCCATGCGCCGCGGCGCGAGGCCATTGTGGCCCATGAGCATCAGCACACGCGCCGCGGCCGTGATGCAGGCGAGCGTGCACGCCAGCATGGTCACCATCACGCCGACGTCGATGAATCGGCCGAGCGGCCCGAC
>PMSP01000075.1 GCA_003168315.1 Opitutaceae bacterium | reverse complement strand
CGGTAGCCGTTGAAGAACGGCGTGTGGCGGCCGCCCTCGTCCTTCGAGAGGACGTAGATCTCGGCCTTCGCCTTCTTGTGCGGCTTGATGGTCTTGACGGCCGCGAGCACCTGCCCGCGCTCGATGCCCTCCTTCTCGATGCCGCGCAGGAGGACCCCGATGTTGTCGCCGGCCTGGCCTTGATCGAGGAGCTTGCGGAACATCTCGATGCCCGTGACGACGGTGGAGGTCGTGTCCTTCAGGCCGACGATCTCGACCGTCTCGTTCAGCTTGACGACGCCGCGCTCGATGCGCCCCGTGGCGACCGTTCCGCGGCCGGTGATCGAGAACACGTCCTCGATGGACATCAGGAAGGGCTTGTCGATCTCGCGGACGGGTTCCGGGATCTCGGAATCGATGGCGTCCATGAGGTCGCTGATCGCCTTCACGCCCTCGGGCTTGCCGTCGAGGGCCGCCGTGGCCGAGCCGCGGATGATCTTCGCCGTCTTGCCGTCAAACTGGTACTTGGTCAGGAGGTCGCGGATCTCCTCCTCGACGAGGTCAAGGAGGTCCGGGTCGTCGATCAGGTCGACCTTGTTCAGGAAGACGACGATCTTCGGCACGCCGACCTGGCGGGCGAGAAGGATGTGCTCGCGCGTCTGCGGCATCGGGCCGTCGGCGGCGGAGACGACCAGGATCGCGCCGTCCATCTGGGCGGCGCCCGTGATCATGTTCTTGACGAAGTCGGCATGTCCCGGGCAGTCGACGTGGGCGTAGTGGCGCTTCGCGGTCTCGTACTCCACGTGCGCCACGGAAATCGTGACGATCTTGGATGCGTCGCGGAAAGTGCCGCCCTTTGCGATGTCGGCGTACGACTTGAACTCGGCCAGGCCCTTGTCCGACTGGACCTTCAGGATTGCGGTCGTGGTCGTGGTCTTGCCATGGTCGACGTGACCGATGGTTCCGACGTTGACGTGCGGTTTCTTGCGTTCGAATGTTCCTTTAGCCATAACGATTCCGGAGCTTAGACGTGTATGTGGGTTTTGATAGATTGACTGCTGCCCTAATTTGCCTCTTGCCTGGAGCCCAGAACCGGATTCGAACCGGCGACCTCGTCCTTACCAAGGACGTGCTCTGCCAACTGAGCTATCTGGGCAGACCAAGACTGCGTTGCAAGAAACGAAAAAGAGCGAAGAAAGTGCGTCTTGAAAATTGGTGCGTCAACAGAAAATTGCACCGCCGGCGATAATTCGGCAAACGCCGTCCGAAAGGCCCCGTTTCGAGGGGCGCTCAGGGCCCGACGCTGATGCGGTAGAAGCCGGGCGCGAGCCTCTGTCCGACCCTGAGCGTGTCGACCAGGTAGCGTCCAAAATAGGCGTCCACCTCGTCGATCCCCGAGCGGGTCGTCGGCACCACCGAGCCGACAAGGCCGGCCGAGTCCACGGCGGCCATGAACTCCATGGGCTGCCAGGGCAGGGACGACGCCGGCGGATGGGCGTCCGCCACGGCTTTCCCGAAGACCGTCCTGCCGCTCCCGGCCTCGGCTATCTCGACGTAGGCCCCTCGCCGGCCAACGGGTTCCACAACAAGGTTTGCACGCCCGAAGCCGATGAAGGGGGCTCCGGGGGGATCGCCCGCGAGGGCGTCCGCCGGCGACCCGGGGACGGCGGTCGGCGACGGCAGGTTGAGCTCCAGCTCCGTCGGGTCGAAGGTCAGCTTGGGCTCAAATCCCGCAAAGGCGCCATCCGGCTCCAGGGGGACGTAGTCCTTCCGGGAGCTGTTGAAAGCGGTCGGAAGGAAGAGCGGGGTCGGGTCCAGGAGCATGGTTTCCTTGTTGATGACCGGGTCCACCAGGCGAACGGACGGCGCCGGGGGGAGCGCCTCCTCCAGCCGGGTGACCGGCACCCTTACGAGGTACATAAACCACACAAGGACAATGACTCCCGCAATGGCCGCCCAGGTCCAGGTGCGGGTCGTCCGGGAGGCCCTGGGCTTCACCTTGAATCAGGCGCCCCCGGGTCGCCGCCGCGCTCCTCGGCCCCGAGGAGGACCTTGAATCCCGCCTCGTGCGCCGCCCCCTCTATGTCGATCAGCTCGGACAGGGTGACCCCGGAGCTCGCGCGGACAAGGAGCGTCGGGTGGGGGTCGCGCCCCGCCCTCGCCTGGAGCCAGTCGCGGAGCTGGCCCAGGTCGACAAGCCCGTCCTGGGAGAAGATCTGCCCGGAGCGAAGGACGCTGATGACATGGGTCGGCTGGGCCCCCCCCGACCGGGCGCCGGCCAGCTCGGGCAGCTGGAAGTCGACCCCGAGGCCGGGGGCGAGGACGAAGCGGGAGCCGAACACCAGGAAGAAGAGCCCGAGGAGCCCCACGTTCACGTAGTGGAGCGCGTTCGTCCCCTGCGGGGGCGGCCGCAGCCTCGTCGCCAGGTCGAGCGGCCGCGCGATCATTTCGGGGCGGCGCCCGCGGCCTTGTATTCGGTATTAAGATACTTCATGATCTCGTTCCCGGACCACTCCATGTCGCGCACGATCGCGCGGACCCGCCCGTTCAGGAAATGCAGCGCCAGCTGGGCCGGGATCGCCAGCATGATGCCCCCGGCGGTGCAGAGGAGCGCTTCCCACATGCCCTTGGCGAGCGCGCTGGCCGGAGCGTAGTCGCGCTGGAACGCGGCGAAGGTGGCGATCATGCCGAGGACGGTGCCGAGCAGCCCGACCAGGGGCGCCACCTGGGCGATGGCGGCTATGGCGCCGATCCGCCGCTCGAGTGCCGGCAGCTCGACGACCGCGGCCTCCTGGACGTGGAAGCGCATGGCCTCGGCGTCGTCGTCCGCGTGGAGGAGCGCGGCCTTGACGACCGCGGCGACGGGCCCGGGCGTCTCCTCGCAGACCGTGAGCGCCTCCATCAGCCTGCGCTTGGCGAGGATGTTCTTGATCCCGCTCAGGAAGGCCGTCGAGCGGATCTGCCCCCGGTGGAGGTACAGGGCGCGCTCGACGAAGACGATGACGAGGATCAGCCCGAGGCCGAAGAGGACCCACATCATGGGTCCGCCGTGCGTGAAGAGGCTGGGTTCCAGGGCTGGCATGGGACGTGGACTACATCAGGCCTTCGCGGGCGGCAAGTGGAAGCGGGCGAGCCTGTCGCGGGCGAGGGCGTCGCCCGGAAGGCCGGAGTCTATGATGAGGTTCCACGCTCGCTTCGCCTCCTCGAGCCTCCCCTCCTGCTCATAGAGGTTGCCGACGTCGAGGAGCGTCCGGGCGATCCACCAGCGCCCCTTCGGACCGAGGTCCCGCGGCCCGCCCGGCTTCACGAGGAATGCGTCAACGACGTCGCCCCACCAGACCGCCTGCGCCTTGGCCCGGTCGGTGCGGGCGAGGATCATGCCCAGGTTGTAGCCGGCCTCGACGCGGACGTCGGCCGGCGCATCCACGCGGTCCACGAGGTCCTGGAACATCCTCTCCGCGCTGTCGGAGTGCGAGGGGCTGTTCGCGGACTGCGCGTTGTGGCACTCGGCGAGCGCGAGCTGCGCGAGGATGGTGTCCGGGCTCTGCGCGGAGGCGGGGTTGTTGACGAGGAACTCGTAGACCTGCTGCGCCTTCGGGAACTGGTTCAGCTCGCGCAGGAGGTCGCCCTGGCGCATGCGCGAGGGGAATATGAGGTCGCTCGACGCGTAGCTCGGGTTCGTGACCAGGGTCTCCAGGAACTTGTAGGCCTCCTTCAGGTTCGCGTCGGTCCCCAGGCGCTCGGCCTGCAGCGCCGCCTGGTAGAGCGCATAGGGGGCGTACGGGCTGTCCGGGAAGTCGTCGGCGAGCTTCGTCAGGAGCCTCTCGGCATCGATCACCTTGTCCTGCCGGGCGTAGCGGTCCGCCTCGACGATGTAGGAGTAGACGGCCGAGTCGGACCGGGGGAAGTCGGCCCGCAGCTTCTGGAGCGTCTCCTCGGCGGCCCCGTCCCGGCCGAGCTCGAAGTTCGCCTGGGCCCGCAGGAGCTCGCCCGTGCTCGTGATCTCGGTGCCGAGCGCCGCGGGAAGGCCGGCGGTGGCCGATGACATCGCGTCGACCAGCCTCAGGGTCTCGTCGGGCTTGCTCACGTCGAAGGAGAGACGGGCCTGGAGCCACGCCATCCTCGCTCTCAGGTCGGAGGGCAGGTTCCCGGACGGGGCCGCGCGCAGCAGGCGGTTGACCCTCTCGTAGGCCGCGGCCGCCTCGCCATGCACCTCGAGGCTCCGGGCAAGGTTCCACTCCGCCTCCCACCGGTCC
>PMSP01000359.1 GCA_003168315.1 Opitutaceae bacterium | reverse complement strand
CGCCGTCCTGATGTAGTCCTGGCTCAGCACCTCAAGCATCCCCCCGCGCGTCAGGCGGGCGACGTAGGCGGCGTAGACCGAGCCAAGCGTCAGGCTCGGGAGCACCCGGTCGATCGGGCTGTACCAGCCCGACGCATTGAACCAGCCGAAATGGATCGCGAAGACGAGGATCAGGAGCGGCCCCATCACGAAGGTCGGGATGCAGATCCCGACCATCGCAAAGGAGGAGCATACGTAGTCTATCCAGGTGTTTCGCTTCACGGCGGCCAGGATCCCGAGGGGAAGCCCGACCCCGAGGGCCACGCAGAGCGACAGCAGGCCGAGCTGGATCGAGACCGGCAGCTTCTCCGCGATGATCTCGTTCACGGTCCGGGTGGGGTACTTGAACGAGGGCCCGAGGTCGCCGTGGAGGATGCTGCTGCAGTAGTCGAGGTACTGGCGGTACAGGGGCTTGTTGAGCCCGTAGTGCGCCTCCAGGTTCCTCATGATCTCCGGCGTCACCGCGCGCTCGGCCGTGAAGGGTCCGCCCGGGACGAAGCGGATCATGAAGAACGTCGCCGTGATGATCACCCAGACCACGGGTATCGTCTGCAGGAGGCGCTGGAGTACGAATCGGATCATCGGTCAGTCCTCCATGTGGATGGTCTTGAAAAACGGGTTGTCCATCAGGTTGGGCGAGTAGCCCTTGACCCGCGTGCTCATCAGGTAGGGCCGCGTGTAATAGTACATCGGGATCACCGGGCACTCGTCGACCAGGATCGCGTCCATCTTCTGGTAGATCTCGTACCGGGTCGCCTCGTCCTTGGCTCTGAGCGCCTGGTGAACCAGGCTGTCGTACGCCGCATTGGACCAGAGCGTGTCGTTGTTGCCGTTGCCGGTCTCAAATATCTCGAGGAACACGTGCGGATCCGGATAGTCGGCGATCCATCCCGCGCGCTCCATCTGGAAGTTGTGGGTGTGCTGGCTGTCCAGGTAGACCTTCCACTCCTGGTTCAGGAGCTCGATGTTCACGCCGAGGTTCTTCCTCCACATTTCTTGGACGGCCTCGGCGATCTGCTTGTTGGCGGCGCTCGTGTTGTAGAGGAGCTGGATCGTCGGGAGCCCGCTGCCGCCGGGATATCCCGCCTCCGCGAGGAGCCTCCTTGCGTCGTCGAGCGTCCCCGTAATCCGCGCCCGGGGCGTGTAGCCGACGTTGCCCGGGACGCTGACGGCGTAGGCCGGCAGCTGGCCGCCGTGGGTCACATTCCTGATCAGGCTCTCGCGGTCGATCGCGAGAGCGAGGGCCTTGCGCACCCGCTTGTCGTTGAGGGGCGGCCGGGTCACGTTGCAGCGGTAGAAATAGACACCCAGGAAGGGGTCGATGTGGATCAGCTCCGGATGCTCCCTCTTGTAGACGTCTATCTTTGAGAGCGGGATCTCCTGCGTCCGGTCGATCTGGTTCGCGCGAAACATCCGCTCCTCGGCGTCGATGTCCTCGGTCGGCAGGAAATCCACCTCATCCAGCCTGACATTCGCGGTATCCCAGTAGTTCGGGTTTCGAACAACGACAATCCGCTCCTGGGGAACCCACTCCTTGAGCATGAAGGGCCCGCTCCCGACAAAGTTGCCCGCGTGCGTCCACTGCGTGCTCCGGTCCTCGAGCGCCCCGTACCTGAGGAGTACCTTGATCGGCAGCGCATCCCAGGCGTAGTGGTTGGCGATGACCTTGAGGAGGAAGGGGATCGGGCTGTTAAGCGTCACCTGGAGCGTGCGCGGGTCCGGTGCCTTGAGGCCGACTTGGTCAAAGTCGGTCGTCTTCCCCTCGTAGAAGTCCTTCGCCCCCTTGACGAAGTTGTAGATCAGGTAGGCGTACTCGGAGGCGAGCCTGGGGCTGATCATCCGTTTCCACGAAAGCAGGAAGTCGTCCGTCGTGATCGGGCTCCCGTCCGACCACTTGATGTTGTCCCTGAGGTGAAACGTGTACACGAGCCCGTCCGGGGAGATTTCCCACGACGAGGCGAGGCCCGGTATGGGATGCAGGTCCTTCGGGTCGGCCTCGACGAGGCCCTCGAAGAGCGCCGTGATGATGTGCATCTCCGGGACGCCCTGGACCACCTGCGGGTCGATGTCCTGNNGTCCTGGGGCTCGGCTGTGTTGCCGTAGCGGAGCACCTGGGGGGTGTGCGCCGGCGCACCCCCGGCGGCGGGCGGCTCCGCGGTGGGGGCCGTCTTCCCGCAGCCCGAGATAAGGGCGAGCGGGCCAAGGACAAGAGCCGCCCGCCACGATCGTCGAGTCATGATCGGATCAAATGGCCGCGTGCGCGCGGCGTCAATGCGCCGCGGCGGCCATCATGTCGTCGCGGCGCGACTTGAACTCGCAGCCGGGCTTCCATTCGGGCCACGCGTCGCCCCGGGAGAGCTGCAGCCCCATCTGGAAGAGGAGGTCGGCGTCCTGCGCGGCGCCGCGCAGGTCCCACCAGGGTTTGATCTCGTCGGTCACCTTGTGGTAGTCGTTGGCCGTGTACTCGTCGCGCCTCTGCCGGCCATAGCCGGCCGGCTGGCCGATGATGTCGAGACCGGACCCGGTGTAGAACGCGGGCACCCCGACCTTCGCGAATTCGAAGTGGTCCGAGCGGTAGAAGCCGCCCTTTTCCGGGTCGGCGTCGGGGACGAGGACCCTCCCGTCCTTCGTCAGGATCGATGCCGCGAGGTCGTCCAAAGTCGAGTTTCCGAAGCCGACGACCTCGATGTCCCGCGAGGGCCCGGCGAGCTGCATGACGTCGATGTTGATGTCGGCGAGCGTCTTCGTGAGGGGGTAGAGGGGGTGCTGCGCGTAGTATTCCGACCCGAGGAGGCCCTGCTCCTCGGCGGTCACGGCGAGGAAGAGGATGCTTCGCTTGGGGCGCTCCGCCTGGGGCAGCATGGTGAATTCCCGGGCGATCTCGAGGACGCCGGCGCACCCGGACGCGTTGTCGGCCGCCCCGTTGTAGATCTGGTCGCCCTTCAGGTGCGGGTTTCTCCCGAGGTGGTCCCAGTGGGCGGTGTAGATGATGTACTCGTCCCGCAGGGCGGGATCCGTGCCCTCCATCCTCGCCAGGACGTTTCTTGAATCAAGGGGACGCGTCTTGTTCGTGACCGAGAAGCTGGCCTTGGCGTTGAAGGCGACGGGGCGGAAATCCTTCCTGACGGCCGCGGCCTTCAGGGTCTCGTAGTCAAAGCCGGCCGCGGCGAAGAGCGTCTTGGCATAGGCGAGCGTGAGCCATCCCTCCACCGCGACCCGGCGGGCGTTGCCGTCGGGGCTCACAAGCGAGAAGTTCTCGCGGCCCCAGCTTCCCTGGACGACCGAGAACGGGTAGCCTGCGGGCCCGGTCTCATGGACGATCAGGCAGGCCGCGGCGCCC
>PMSP01000261.1 GCA_003168315.1 Opitutaceae bacterium | reverse complement strand
CCGAGGACGACTCCGGCAAGGTCTTCATCTACTCGAACAACGGCGAGGCCATGGCCCGCGCCATCAAGGAGATCGACGGGCTCTGCGGCGGCGGTGCCGGGGGCGGCGGCGGCGGCGGCGGGGCGCCGATCGAGGTCGGCAAGCTCTACAATGGCCGCGTCACCGGCATCAAGGACTTCGGCTGCTTCGTAGAGTGCACCCCCGGCAAGGAGGGGCTCGTGCACATCTCCGAGCTGGCCGACTTCCGGGTGCGCCGCACCGAGGACGTCGTCAAGATGGGCGAGATGATCTGGGTCAAGTGCGTCGGCGTCGACGAGCGCTCCGGGAAGGTCCGCCTTTCCCGCAAGGCGGCCATGAAGGACATGGAGGCTCAGAAGCAGGGCGAGGGCGCCCCCGCCGAGCATGTCCAGTCCTGAGTGAGGCTCCTCGTAACGAACGATGACGGCATCGAGTCCGTCTTTCTCCATGAGCTGGTCCGCGCGCTGATCGCCGCGGACCACGAGGTCTTTGTCGTCGCCCCGAGGGTCGAGCAGAGCTGGACGGGCGCGTCCAAGTCGCGCCACCGCGCCGTGCACTCCTCAAGGTCCGACTGCGGCCTGGGATGCCCGACCTGGGTCGTCGACGGGACGCCGTGCGACAGCGTCAACATTGGGCTCGCCCACCTCCTCCCGAGGGAGCCGGACGCCGTCTTAAGCGGGATAAACGTCGGGCTGAACGCCAGCCTCGCGTTCATACTGGGGAGCGGGACGGTTGCGGGAGCCTGCGAGGGGGCCCTTCACGGGCTGCCCGGGGTCGCGCTCTCCCAGAGCCTCCCCATCCCCGTGTATGACGACCTGAAGGAGAAGGGCGGCAGGCCCGACCCGGCTCTCCTCTCCGTCCTCAGGGCCACGGCCGCCCACGCGGCGCGGATCGCCCCCGCCCTGGCCGCCGGGACGCCCGGCAGGAGCTTCATCGTCCACAACCTGAACTTTCCGCACCCCTGCGCCGAGGGCGCGGAGATGCGCCGCACGATCCCGGCCCGGGTCATGCTTCCGGGGCTCTTCAGCCCGCAGGCCGAGGACGGAACCCACCGGCTCGTGTTCAGGATCGGCGAGGAGACTCCGCACGGGGGCGCCCTCACCGACCAGGCCGCCCTTGAGGCGGGATTCATCAGCCACACGGTCCTCGATTTCTCGAAGCTGGGTTCGATCTGACGGGAAAATTGTGCTTCCTTCAGGAACGTGATCGAAGTCCAGAACCTCACGCGGATCTTCCGCACCTACAAGAAGCAGCCCGGGTTCTGGGGCGGGGTGAAGGGGCTGTTCAACCGGACCTACGACGAGACAGCCGCGGCGAAGGACATCTCATTCTCGATCGCGGAGGGGGAGTTTGTCGGCTTCCTGGGGCCGAACGGCGCGGGAAAGACGACCACTCTGAAGATGCTCTCGGGCCTCATCTTCCCGACTTCAGGCACGGCGCGCGTGGCCGGCTACGACCCGACCAAGCGTGAGAACGCCTACCGGCGGATATTCGCGCTCGTCCTCGGGCAGAAGAACCAGCTCTGGTGGGACCTGCCCGCGATAGAATCCTTCACCCTCCTGAAGGCGATCTACGGGCTGCAGGAGGCCGACTACCGCAGGACGCTGGACGAGCTGGTGGAGCTCCTCGGCATCCGCGACAAGCTGAACGTCATGGTCCGCGAACTCTCGCTGGGCGAGCGGATGAAGATGGAGCTGATCGCGGCGCTCATCCACCGCCCCAAGGTCCTTTTCCTCGACGAGCCGACGATCGGGCTCGACGTCGTCTCCCAGCGAGCGGTCCGGCTCTTCCTGCGCGACTACAACCGCCGCCACCGGGTGACGATCATCCTCACCAGCCACTACATGGCCGACATCAAGGAGCTCTGCGAGCGGGTGATCGTGATCCACAAGGGAAAGAAGATTTACGACGGCGCCCTGGACATGCTCGAGTCCGGGTCCGACAGCAGGAAGAAGATCGTGCGCTTCGTGCCGAAGGACGCGACCTTCAGCGAGACCTGGCGCTCGCGGTACGGCGAGACCACCCGGTCGGACGACGGCACCTTCACCCTGCGCGTCTCAAGCGACGATATCGTCGCCGTGGCCCAGGAGGTCCTCGCCACGGGCCCGGTCGCCGACATCACGATTGAGGACGTCCCGCTCGAGGACGTGATCGCCGAGCTATTTCAGTCGAAGTAGGGCCGAATACGCCGAACGTGAGTCGCCTCGCCGCGCGGGCGCCCCGGCAAAGGTCTTGCGGACCCCTGCGAAGCCGCGCTGAAATGTCCCATGGCAACCGCTGCCGCGCAGGTGCCCGCAACCTCCCGCCGAATGTCGCTGCCGGCCTTCCTCTGGGCGCGGCGGCGCCCCCTTAGGTTGATGGCCGAGATCGGCCGCTGGCCGGGCGAGATCGCGCAGGTGAGGATCGGCAGCCAGATGTTTGCGCTCCTCAAGAGCCCGGACCTCGTTCAGGAGCTCCTCGTCGGCAATGCGGGCAGGATAGCCAAGGGCCACACCGCGGAGAGGCGGCGATTCTTCGCTTTCCTCGGCGACGGCCTCCTCATCAGCGACGGGGAGGCCCACAGGCGCCAGCGCAGGCTGGTGCTGCCGGCGTTCCACCGCTCGCGGCTGGCCGGATACGGAGAAACCATGGTGCGCACCACGGACGCTGCGGTCGCCACCTGGCGCGACGGCGAGGTCCGCGACCTGGCGGCCGACATGATGAGCCTGACGCTCTCGGTGGTCGGGAACACGCTCTTCTCGTCCGACGTCGGCGGCGCCGAGGCCGTCGCCGCCGGCTTCAACGGCCTGGTCGCGGACCTGAACCGCATGATCTTCCCGGGCTCCTCGCTTGCGCTTCGCTCGCCCCTCCCCTTTGCCCGGAGGATCCGGCGCGCCCAGGCCACCCTTGACGGGACGGTCTATCGGCTTATCGGGGAGCGGCGAGCGCAGGGCGGGGACGCGGGCGACCTCCTCTCCACCCTCCTCCTTGCCGAGGACGCCGAGCGCCCCGGCGAGCACCTGAGCGACCTCGAGATCCGCAACCAGGTGATGACCCTCTTCTTTGCCGGCCAGGGGACGACAGCCAACGGCCTCAGCTGGGTCTTCTGGCTTCTCGCGAGACACCCGGAAGCGCAGGATCTGCTGCATGCCGAGATCCGCAGGGTCGTCGGCGACCGCCCGGCCGCATTCACGGACGTCCCCGACCTGAAGCTTGCGGGGAGGATCATCTCGGAGGCGCTGAGGCTCTACCCACCGGTCTGGACGATGGGGCGCGAGGCGCTCGAGGACATTGAGCTCGGCGGGAACCCGATCCCGAAGGGAACCCTCGTCCTCGCTAGCCAGTGGGTCATCCAACGGGACGCGCGCTGGTTTCCCGCGCCCCTGGAATTCCGGCCGGAGAGGTGGACGGACGAATTCCGGGGGGCTTTGCCCCGGTTCGCCTACTTTCCCTTCGGCGGCGGGGCCCGGTCCTGCATCGGCGAGAATTTTGCATGGACGGAGATGGTCCTCGTGCTGGCGACCGTCGCCTCGCGCTGGCGGCTGTCGATGACGCCGGAATCCGAGGCCATCCAGCCGTTCCCGCGGATCAGCCTGGGCCAGGACCGGCCGGTCCGGCTGCGCCTGGACCGGCGCTAGACGAATCCGACAATCCCGCCAGCCAGGACCGGATCTCGGGGTAGTCGCGGGGCTTCCACATGTTCCGGCTGGCGACGCGCGCTGACGAGGCCGCAAATTCACCGGACAGCTGGACCAAGGCCGACATGAGGGCGGCACGCTCGGGCCGTGTCCCGGCCCCTGTCGCCTCGAGCTGCCCCTTCGTGAGCCATGCCTCGGCCCTGCGTCCCACGTAGTGGGCCTGCCGCCCGTCCAGGAGGGCCTCCTCCCTGAAGACACGCAGGCCGCACTCGACCAGGTGCTCGTGGATGGCGCGCTGGCTGGCCCGCCACTCGCCGCGCGCCGCCTTCTTCGCGGCCCAGACGAGCTCGACCCAGAATTTCGCGCAGAGGCCCCTGAACTCCTCCTCCCCCATCAGGTCGCGCAGGGGGCTGATCCTGGAATAGCGCTTCTCCCAGAGTGCCCCCCCCTTGATGACCTTCCAACCCGGGCCCGCGGCGATCCTCAGGCTCCTCACCCCCCTGGCAAGCGGACGCGGCCACAGGGGCTCGGAGGCCGGCCAGCTGAGGGCCAGCGCGACGATCACCATGTCGACGTGGCCCAGCACGATGAAGTCCGCCTCGAGCGCGCCGTCGTAGACTGCCGTCACCCGGTCCACGTCACCAAAGGAAAACTGGCTTGCCGACGCCCAGCATGGGCCCAGCTCCCGGGCGAACGAGCCGTCCCGGTACTTCTGCGGGTCCGACGTGATCAGGTGGTAGTCATAATCGGACCACGTGTCGGTCGAGCCGTCCTGCCTCGCCCTCGAGCCGAACTGGACAAGCGCCTGGATGTCCTCCTGGCGGTTTGCCCACGCAGAGATCGCGGCAGGCCAGCCGTCGTCCAGACCGCTCATGCTGATGCCGGAAACGCGTCGGAGTTGCCGGGCGCCGCGGGTCCGGGGGCGCCAAACGGTGTCGCGGCGCCCGCCTCAGGCAGCTTGCGCACCAGCGGGTCGACCTCGGCGATGGCGTTAACGCGCCTCGACTTGAGGGCGATCATGAGCTCCGGGCCGTCGAGCCCCTGCCCGACATGGACCGTGCCGTAGTGGAAGCGGATGACCTCGCGGGCAAGGTACACCGGGACCGTCGGGTACTCCTCCGTGGACGTGGCCTCGCCCACCTTGATCTGGTCGACCCTCAGGCCGGGATATGAGATCGTGACCAGGCAGATGGAATCGTCGTCCCGGCGCCTCTGCTGGAGGGAGAGCGTGATCTTCGAGTCCCGGGAGATGGGCGCCACCTTGTCCTTGGTGTCCAGGATCTCCCTGCAGAGCCAGAGGAGGGCGTCCTGGAGGTTCTTCTCGTGGCCCCAGATGATCGGGCCCGACTCGGGCGTGTTGGCCAGGCCCCCGATGTCGTGGGCCACCGACTGGACGACCCGCTTCATGTCCACCCGTCCCGTCGGCTGCTTCGACATCTCGTAGAGAGTGCTCAGGAGGTGCGGCATGGCCTTCATCCTCTCCATGTCCTGGCCGACCCTCTCCATCAGCGGGTGCGCCGAATCGTCGGCGGACCGCTGGCGCCGCAGGTGCTGGAAATAGGTGCTGACCGAGAACATCGCGTTGGCGAGCTCGTGCGAGATCATGATCCCGAGGTCGTGGAGGATCTGGTGCCTCTCGGCCTCGCGCTTCTGCGCCGAGGATTCCGCAGTGAACGAGGACTCGTCCCACCACACCCAGCAGCCCGCCCCGGGGATGGGACCCGCCGCGACCCGCATGCGGCCGAATTCCCGCTCGACCCGCTTTCCGTCCCGAAGCGCCAGCGCGGAAATCTCGCGGACCTCGACGGGGAGCGACTCGTCCGTCTTGCCGGAGACCCCGATGATGCAGAACTTCGGCCCGAACTTTTGCATGAGGCCGGTCTCCCGCTGGGCCGCCTGGGCGGAGCGCAGCATCTTGTGCTGCCCGATCATCCGGGAAAGGAGCCTGACCAGCATGAGCGAGTCGTCCCGGTCGGATGCCGAGTAGGGGCGCCCGTCCGCGCGCGGGCCGAAGACGACCCATCCCTCGAGCGCGCCGTGGACCTCCAGGGGGACGAGTAGCCTCGAGTTCCACTCGCCGAGCTTCTGGCGGATCGAGGCCTCTATCGAGGCGCTCTCGACCGAGTCCAGGGTCGCGGAGTCGACTATCGCCGCGTGCTCCTGCAGCCAGCGGACGAGGTCGTGTCCGGCGGAGCATTCCCACGACTCACCCTCGGCCACGTACCGCTTATCATCGCGCAGGAAGACCACCACCCTCGAGGAGCGGATGCGCGCGCGGACGCCCCGGCGAAACTCGTCTATGATCCGCGTCCTGTCGTCCAGGTGCTCAATGGCCCCGGCGAGGAACTCAAAGTCGTCCAAGTTGCGACGCGCCGGCTCCGGCGCGTCGACGGCGGCGGCGGGCTGGTCCGCCTTCCTCGGGCGATCCTGGAGGATGGAGAGGACCGCCCTGCTCTGCGCCAGCTCCGCCGCCATGGGCGCTATCCGGCGAAGCTCGCTGCGGCTCTCGTCGTAGGAGAGGCAGTATGCGTTCGCCCGGCTGTGCTTGGACTCCTCAAAGGGCAGGCTGCGCGGCTCGCCGACCAAGATGATCACGGTGTCGGGATGGGCGGGCGACTGGGCGTCCCCGTCGCAGATGTCCCGGATCCACACCCTCGCCCCCGGGCGCTGCAGCTCCCGAAGTAGAGCGTCGCCGCCCGCGAGCGACAGGGGGGGCGAAGGCAGCTGCCTGGCCCATTCCGCCGCGAGCGCGGGATCCTGCGTCGTTAGGATGAAGGTTGCTGACATGGAAGGGTTACGCGAAATGTTGTGCCTGCTTCATCACGCTCAACCAAGGTTATTTGTCCGTGGTGCAACTTTACAAGGTCCGCGGTTATGGCCAGGCCGAGCCCGATGCCGCTCGTCTTGTTGCTGGTCGTGAAGGGCTGGAAGAGCCGGCTCTTGACCTCCTCGGGCATCCCCGGCCCGTTGTCGGAGACCTCGAGTACTATCGTCCCGAGGCCCCCCTTCGTGCTGACGCGGACCTCGCGCCTCTTTTCGACGACCGAGACGGCCTGGATGGCGTTCATGACGAGGTTGAGGATGATCTGACGGATTGACGCGCGGTCCGCCGTGATCTCGTCGGGATCGGCCCCCAGGTCGCAGGTCAGCGTCACGGCCTCGTCGAGCGCCTTCGGCCGGACCAGCTTCACGCTCGTCTCCACGGTCTCGTTCAGGCGAATGCCCTCAAGGTGGGGATGCTGGGGTCTGCCGAGGTCCATCAGCCCGCTCACGAGGCCCTCGATCCGCTCTATCTCGGCCGGGACGAGCTCGATCAGGAGCCGCCGGAACTCCGGGTCGTTGAACCGCGCCTTTGCCGACTGCGCGATGGTCTTAAGGGTGACGAGCGGGTTGCGGATCTCGTGCGCGAGGCTGGCGCCCAGCAGTCCCGCCGTCCTCAGCTGCTCCGATTCCCTGGCCTGCTGGGTCAGGCGGATGCGGGAGAGGATGTTCTCGATGATGGCCGACCATTCGAGGAGCAGCTTGATCTCCCCCCACGTGAAGGGGCTGCGGTCGCGCCGGGTCTCGAGCGCGATGATGAACGGGGGCCGGCCATCGTCGCTCGGGGCGCAGATCATGACGCCGAGGTCGTACTCGCGCATGAACGCCGCCAGCTCCCTGCGGCCGCCGGCCTCGCGCTGGCGCTGCAGGCTCTCGGTCGTCGCCCACTTCATCCTCAGGAGCTCAACCGCCGCCGGGGACGCAACGGAGAGGCTGATCTTGCCCCAGGAGAAGGCGTCCTTCGTCCCCGTCAGGAAATAGGCGCGCGCGGTCCGGCCCCAGACGCCGAGGATCCCGCTGAAGCGCTTCACCAGGACATCGTGCTCGAACTCGTCCCTGCCCACGGCGAGGATGGACGTCCGGACACCCTCGGCGTCCCGGTCGCCGCCCATGAGGGTGGCCCTGAGGACCCGGAGGTTGAAGCGGTTGAAGAAGAGGGTGACCAGGGTGGCGCAGATGACGACCACCAGCGGGCGCGGGACGAACTGCGGGCTGATGAGCGACGTCAGCGCGATGATCACGGCCACCACGCTTATCGAGAAGCCGAGGCGCAGCCCGGACCTGAAGATGTCGCGCGCGTCGAATATCTTCTGGGTCGTGATCCCCCACGCCGTCGACGTGTAGAACACGAAGACGATGATCGGGACGAAGTGGGTCAGCGAGGGGTTCTTAAGGAGGGGACCGAGCGCCGAGAGGACGACGCCGACCAGGCCCGCGGAGGTGCCGCCGAGGAGGAGCACCTGCAGCTCGATCTTCTGGATCCCGGCCCGGCTCCTCAGCTTGATGATGGCCAGGATAAGCAGGATCAGGTAGCTCGCCCCGATCACGACCACGTAGACAGTCCAGCCGATTCCCCGCAGCGGGTGCTCGCGCGTGGACTCGTTCGGGACGAAGTACTCCGAGAAGCACAGCGCCGACATCAGCACGCCGACGGCAAACCAGATGATGCCCTTGCGCAGGCTGCACCATCCGAAGGCGCCCCCCATCGCGCAGTCCATGATGACCCAGAGGAGGAAGGGGATGAAGGCGCTGATCGACCACGCGGTCCGCAGCCAGAGCACCGGGTTCGGGTTCGCCGGGTTGTTCAGCCATTCCAGGCTCATCAGCCACAGCGCGACGTCGAGGGACGCGAGGAAGAAGGCGCGGTTGATGGCGCGCTTCGGGTTGGCATAGAGCACGCCGCAGCCGACCCCGAGGCTCGCGAGGAAAGCGACGAGGTTTGTGGGGCTCATGCCTTCAGAAGCACCATCGATGCATTCGTCCCGCAGAGCCCGTGCGCGTTCACAAGGGCAACCGTGCAGCCGACGTCGCGCGAGGTTGCGCTCAAGTTCAGGGGGCACTCGGGATCGGGCGTCTCCCAGTTGACGGTCGGGGGGATCCGCCCCGTCCTGAGCGACAGGGCGGCGCTCGCCACCTGGATGCTCCCGGCGGCCCCGAGGGGGTTGCCGAGCGCCCCCTTGAGCGAGACGGCGGGTATGTTCCTGATGTGGTCGCCGAAAAAGTGGCACAGGCACCCGGCCTCAACGGCGTCGATCTGGATGTGGCCGGGACCCCAGGCGTTGATGAAATCGACGGAGGCCGCGGAGCAGCTGGCGTTCGCGAGCG
>PMSP01000053.1 GCA_003168315.1 Opitutaceae bacterium | reverse complement strand
ACATGTTTGTCGAGCGCTACTCGCACGTCATGCACATCGTCTCCCAGGTGGAGGGCCGGATCGCCCCCGGCCGGACCGCCTTCGACCTGATGCGCGCGACGTTCCCGGCGGGCACGGTCAGCGGCGCCCCCAAGGTGCGCGCGATGCAGATCATCGATGAGAAGGAGCCCGTCCAGCGGGGCTTCTACGCGGGCGCGCTCGGATATTTCGGGTACGACGGCAACCTGGACTCCTGCATCACGCTGCGGACCGCGCTCCTTCGGGACGGCATGATCCATATCCAGGCCGGCGGCGGCGTGGTGGCCGATTCCGACCCCGCGGCGGAGTACCAGGAGACGATCAACAAGGCCGGCGCCCTCATTAAGTCGGCCGAAATCGCGTCGCGCTTCTAGGGCGCATTAGCGCCAAATTGCGCCCCGCTACCCGCGGAGTGTGACATATTTACCCTAGAAAAGGTGACGGTCCTGCAACTTTCAGAGGGGGCCGCTCGTCTGGCCCATGGAACGGTTTACGCTCAAGAAGGGAACAAGAACCCGTTTCACTCCTCAAATAGACCTACACCCTAATGCGACTCAAATACAGGGCCGATGGCCCAACGGCAGAGGTGGAAGCAGAAGAGAACAGCCGGCCCGTGCCGGCACCCGAGCGCCCGGCGCAGTTCGACAGCCCGCCGTCGTTCCTGGAGAAGCCCGCCCCCGCGGAGGCTCCCTCCTCGGCCCCCACGGACCGCAGCAACCTGCAGATCTACCTCCAGGAGATCGGCAAGACGGCCCTCCTGACGATCGAGGAGGAGGTCACCCTCGCCCGCCGGATCCGCCGCGGCGACAAGGCGGCGCGCGACCACATGATCAAGGCGAACCTGCGCCTGGTCGTTAAGATCGCCATGGACTACAAGGATTTCGGGCTCCCCCTCCTCGACCTGATCAGCGAGGGCAACATAGGCCTCGTGAAGGCCGTCGAGCGCTTCGACCCGCGCAAGGGCGGCAAGCTCTCGACCTACGCCGCCTGGTGGATCAAGCAGTCGATCAAGAGGGCGCTTGCCAACCAGTCCAAGACGATCCGCCTGCCCGTCCACCTCGTGGACAAGATCTCCAAGATGCGCAAGACCGCGATGGCGATCTCGGAGAAGCTGGGCCGCGAGCCCACGGATGAGGAGCTCGCCATGGAGCTGCAGATCCCGACGTCCAAGGTCGCGCACCTGAAGTCCGTCAGTGTGAGGCCCGCCTCCCTTGACGCCCCGGTGGGCGAGGACGGCGACTCCGCCACGTTCGGCGAGATCGTCGGCGACGAGAGCGCCATCAACCCCTACGACAACCTCCGCGACAAAAACCTGAACTCCGACCTGCACTCGATGGTGGACTCGCTCGACAAGCGCGAGGCCGAGATCATCCGGATGCGCTTCGGGCTCGACGGTCGCAGCCAGCTGACGCTCGAGGAGGTCGGCCGGCGCTTCAACGTCACGCGTGAGCGCATCCGCCAGCTCGAGTACATCGCCCTCGGCAAGATGCGCCGGGCCATGGTAAAGAACGAGGCCGTCCGCAACGCGGACGACGTCGAGCAGGAGGAACGCCAGCGCAAGCGCATGACGGTCATCCGCGAGTTTATCGAGTCGAAGTCTAAGAAGAGAGTCCGGGCCGCCTGAACCGCGGCCCTGGGCGAAGGGCCTACTCGCCCTTCTTGGAGGCCTCGTCCAGGATGTCCCCGAGGTTCATCATGTCGTTGCTCGCGCTGCGGTTGAGGGCCTCGTAGGAGGCGGTCTCGGCCGCTAGCTGGTCGGCGCTGTAGTTGGCGGCCTTGATCGACAGGCCGAGCCTGCGCTCCTCGCGGTCGATCTTGATCACCCGGGCCGTCACCTTCTGCTCCGGCTTGAGGACGTCCTTAACCTTGTCGATCCGCTCCTCGCTGATCTGCGAGATGTGGACCAGGCCGTCGATGCCGTCCTTAAGCTCAACGAAGGCGCCGAACGAGGTCACCTTGGTGACGGTTCCCTCGACGACGTCGCCGATCTTGAAGAAGCTGTCGATGTCCGACCACGGGTCCACGGCGAGCTGCTTCATGCCGAGGCTGATGCGCTGCTGCTGCGGGTCGATGTCGAGGACGATGGCGTCCACCTCGTCGCCCTTCTTCAGGACCTCGGACGGGTGGTTCACCTTGCGGGTCCAGCTCATGTCCGAGACGTGGACCATTCCGTCGATGCCTTCCTCGAGCTCGATGAAGGCCCCGTAGGTGGTCATGTTGCGGACCTTGCCGCGGACGCGGGCGCCGATCGGGTAGTTGTGGCGGACCATGTCCCACGGGTTCGGCTCCAGCTGGCGCAGGCCGAGCGAGATCTTCTGCTCGTCCTTCTGGATGCCGAGGACGACCGCGTCCAGCTCCTGGCCGACCTTGAGGAGCTCGGAGGGCTTCGTGATCCGCTTTGTCCAGGACATCTCGGTGATGTGGACCAGGCCCTCGACGCCGGGCTCGATCTCGACGAACGCGCCGTAGGGCACGAGGTTGACAACCTTGCCGCGAACCTTGGCGCCGACCGGGAACTTGCGGTCGATCTCGTCCCAGGGGTTCTTGGTGGTCTGCTTGAGGCCGAGGGAGACACGCTCCTTCTCGCGGTTGACCTCGATGATCATGACCTCGATCTCCTCGCCCTGCTTCAGCATCTCGCTCGGGTGCGAGATCCTGCCCCAGCTCATGTCGGTGATGTGGAGGAGGCCGTCCATGCCGTCCAGGTCGATGAATGCGCCGAAGTCGGTGATGTTCTTGACGACGCCCTTGCGGAACTGCCCCGGCTGGATCGAGTCGAGAAGCGCGCGGCGCTTGTCGGTGCGCTGCTGCTCGATCAGCTCGCGCCGGGAGAGGACGATATTCTTCCTCTCGAGGTTGATCTTGAGGACCTTGAAGTCGTAGGTCTGGCCCACGTACTGGTCCAGGTTCTTCGGCGGCTGCACGTCGATGTGCGAGGCCGGCATGAAGGCGTCGACGCCGATCGAGATGATCAGGCCGCCCTTGACCTTGGCCTTCACGCGGCCCGTGGCCACGGATCCCTCGGGAAACTTGGTGAGGATGTTGTCCCAGTTCTTCTTCTGCTCGGCCTTGTCGAAGGACAGGATCGGGCTGCCGTTGCGGTCCTCGAGCTTCTCGACAAGCACCTCGATGGTGGAGCCGATCTGCAGGTCGCCGATGTCGATAAATTCGTTCGCGGGTATGACGCCCTCGGACTTGCCGCCGATGTCGACCACGACCTCGTTCTGGCGGACTTCGGTGATGGTGCCGGGGACGATTGCGCCCTCCTTGAGCTTGTCGAAGGAGGATTGAGCGAGCAGCTCTTGCATTAATGAACTCATGGTCTGGATGCGGGTGGACGCCTCGCCTGCTCCGGAGCGCTTCGGCCACCTCGCTAGGCCTCTCGGCCACGGGTTGACTGGTTTGACTGTAAGAGGGACCGGCGGGAGCATCGCGGCGACGCCGGTCTTACCGATAGGAAATGCCGCGAACGGTCAGAATCCCATCGGCGGCCGCTTCCCGGCAAGCACATTTTCGGAGGACGCGGACGGCTCCCCTCCCTCTCCACTTGCCGGACCCCGACGAGCCCTGATCATAACATGTTTATAAAGAATGACTAATGGCGCATCAATCCTTGGGCGGGGCACTGAGCGCGGTCTGCAGGTTCCTGAAGAAAACCTCGTAGAGGGGCGTGTCTCGAAGCGGGGTCTCGGTGGCCAGGCCCTTCTCGCTCGCCGAGGCCTCCTCGATGGTCTCGGTCAGGGAGACCTCGACGTCGGTCCCGGACTCGGCCGCGGGAGTGAGGTGCACCTTCATCGAGATCTGCCGGGAGCTGCCGGGTTCGTCCCCGGGCGATATGGCGCCCAGGGCCTCGAGCTCGCCCTGGGCGGGGCCTCCCCTGACGAAGCGGAACTCCATGGCGCCGGCGGCGGCCTTGGCCGCCTCGTAGACCGCCCTCTGGTCGGCGGGATAGGTCCGCGTGCGCGGCCTCTCGCGCGGGCCCAGCGCCGAGCGGACGTCGTCCGGCAGGCCGGACTCGCATCCGGCGAGGAGCGCCGCCCCGAGGAGCACTGCGCTGAGCGAAAGTATCTTCACGGGTTTCATGCGGGCTCCTGCTGGGAGATGCAGTGCAGAGTGCCGAGACCCCATGCGAGTTCCAAGCAATCTATCGGAACGACCTCACGGCCGGGGAAGCAGGAGCCGAGGATTTCCGCGGCCTCGG
>PMSP01000163.1 GCA_003168315.1 Opitutaceae bacterium | reverse complement strand
GTCGTTCTCGGATCGCTCCTTGGCGCGTGGGTCGCCATCACCGCCGCGTGGGAAAAGGTGCACATTCTCGTGTTCGTCGTCGGCTCGCTGCTCGCCGGCGTCGCGGTGGACTACGGATTCTACCTTTACCTCCAGCCAAGGCGCCGGCCCGACGAGCCGTACATGGAGAGGGTCTCGCGCCTCATCAGGCCGCTTCTGGCGAGCGCGCTCACCACCGTCAGCGGGTTCTCTTTCCTCCTATGGTCGGAGCTTCCCCTCATCCGCCAGCTCGGCGTCTTTGTGAGCGCGGGTCTCATCTGCGCCCTCGCTACCGCGCTCCTATGGTTCGCCCAGGTCGACGATTCCTACCTCGAGACCCGGCCGTTCGTCAGGCGCAGGCCCTCGGGCCAGGGGCCTGGCGTCCGGAGCGGGGCGCGCGCCCTGCTGGCGGCCGGCGCACTCGTGGCAGCCATCGGGCCCTGGCGCCTCCACTGGAAGGACGACATTCGCGAGCTCGAGATACCGACCCCGAGGCTCCAGGCGAACGACGAGCAGGTGCGCTCCCTGTTCGGGGAGACGGGCGCCCGCACGGTCTACATCACGCGCGGCGCCACCCCGTCCGAGGCGCGCGCCTCGCTGCAGACCTTCCTCGACTGGCATGCCAGGGAGTTCCCCGAGTCGAAGACGGCCAGCCTCGGTTTCGCGCTTCCGACCGAGGAGGAGTGGCGCCAAACCCCCGGATGGCTCGCCTCCCTCTCCGGCTTCGAGGCCGACCTGAGGGCGGCGCTCGCCCGGCACGGCTTCGAGGCGGACGCGTTCGCGCCGTTTTTCGATGCCTGGCGCGCCGAGCTGGCGGGCGGGGCGCGGCCCACCTTTGACCAGCTGGTCTCGCAGCTCAGGGCGGCCCTGCAGGGTCCGCTGGCATCGCTTCTGCATGTCGGTGGCGCCGCCAGCTGGTTCGTCAGCATCTCGGAGCAGGCGCCCGGCGCGGACCCGCCGGCCGACACCCACACCGTCACGGACAGCCAGCTCCAGAACCTGAACCAGCTCTTCTCAAGGTACAGGGTCTCGGCGCTCCGGCTGAGCTCGGCCGGGCTGGCGTTTGTCGGCGCCAGCGTGTTCGTGCTCTACGGCCTGCGCAGGGGGATAAGGATCTTTGCGATACCCGCGGGAGCCTGCCTCTTCGCGTTCGGGCTGTTCGGGCTGGCCGGCATGACCCTGAACCTCTTCAACCTCCTCGGTGCGTTCCTGGGCGTCTGCCTGAGCCACAATTACGCCATATTCTCCGCCGAGAGCCAGGGAAGGGGGGAGGAGCCTCCTCCCTCGATCCGGATGTCGGCCGTCGCCGCCGCGTCCTCGTTCGGCGTCCTCGCCCTCAGCCGGATACCCGTCGTCTCCGCCCTGGGCTCGACCGTGGCCGTCATCGTCCTGGCGGCGCTCGCCATCACCGAGTTGACTCCGCTTGCCTCCGCCGCGAATCCGCCCAAGGATGGCGGCCCGTGATAACCCCCATCATCTTCGCAGGCGTGGCTGTCGGCATCATCCTGGCCGGCGCGCTCACGCTCCTTTTCGGCGTCTTCACGATCGGGCCGACGGAACGCGGGGTCCTGACGACCTTCGGCCGCGCCCAGCGGCTCAACGGCTCGGTCGGCAGCGACCCGGACCTCGGGCCGCTCCTGACCGCCGAGGAGCGCCAGCGCTACGACTTCCCGCTCATCCATGTCGTCAAGCCGGGCGGCCCGTACTTCAAGTGGCCCTGGCAGAGGCTCTACCGGATCGACATGACGATCCAGACGACGGACATCGTGTGGGACCCCGACATCCAGCAGTCGACCATCGAGAGCGTCACCAAGGACAACCTGACGATCGCCCTGAACGGACAGATCCGCTGGAAGCCCTGCGAGCGCAATCTTTACGGCTACCTGTTCGGGGTCGCCCGCCCGAGGGCGCACGTGATGGGGTACTTCATCTCGGTGGTTCGCGACCGGATCGCGACATTCCACAGCCAGGGGGCCGACGCCGCGGTCGACGGCATATCGATCAACGACCTTCGCAAGAACCTCTCGGTCATCAACCAGTTCATGGAGGCCTCGTGCAAGAAGACCGCGGCCCGCTACGGGATTGAGCTCGAGGCGGCGCTCATCACGACGATCGACCCGCCGGGGGACGTGGACGACGCCCTGGCGTCCATCAACACGACCCAGAACCAGGTCGCCGCCGCGATCAGCCAGGCCCGCGCCGACGCCGACCAGAAGCTCACCATGGCGGAGCAGGCGGTGCAGATCGCCCGGAACATGGCGGACGCCGACGCGGCCCCGATCCTCGAGCTTGGCCGGACACTCGCCGACATGTTTGCCCAGGGCGGCAAGCCCGCCCTCGATTCCTACATACGGAACGCGCTCCTTCCGCTCAGGGAGAAGGCAACCCAGACCGTCATCATCCCCTGAAGCCATGATACCCTTCCTCTTCTCGGTCTTCTTCGGTTTCCTCGGCACCTTCGTCGCCGTCGGCATCTTCATCGGGCTCGGCCGGATATTCCAGTTCTGGCGGACGCTTCCCGAGCGCACGGTCGTCGTCTACACGAATTTCGGCAAGGTCATAGGCGAGGTGAACGAGCCCGGCATGTTCTTCCCGGTCTTCCACTTCGGGCCGAAGGCGCTCCTGCTGCCCTTTTTCGGCAAGGCCTACACGGTGACGACCGCGCTCCAGCAGTCGTACCTGCGCAACCAGCTCGTCAATTCCGAGGAGGGAGCCCCGATGGGCGTCGGCGTGTGGTACGAGATGTACGTCCAGAACTGCACGGCGTTCCTCTTTCAGAACTCGGATCCGGTGGGCTCCCTGAGGGCGAACGTAGCGACGGCGGTCTCGCGCCAGCTCTCCAACCTGAAGCTGGAGACGCTCCTCGAGGACAGGGACGCGCTCTCCTCGAAGGTGCGCGAGGAGGTATCGCCGACGTCGCTCAAGTGGGGCTTCCAGCTCGGGTCGACCTACATCCGCAAGGTCGCCTTCCGCGACAAGGGCATGATCGCGCAGATCGAACTCAAGGTGGTCAACCGCCTGCGGCAGGTGACGGCGGCCATGCGCCAGAACGGCGATAACCAGGTCGCCCTCATCCACTCGGACGCCGACAAGAAGGCATCGGAGAAGCTGGGCCAGGCCCAGGCGGTCCGGCCCCAGGTGGTCGGCTCGGCCCTCGCCGACATCCAGAAGAACCCCGCCGTCGCCGACGCCCTCTTCAGGCTCCTCGACATCAAGGCGACCATGAAGAGCACGGGGAAGGTGCTGATCTCGCCCGGCGGCTCGATGGGGCTGCTCCTCCAGGGCTAGGTTGACCCTCAGGCGAACGGCACGTCGACCCAGTGCTCCTGCCGGTCGTCCCCCAGGGGGACGACCGCCCCGGGGAGCGGCTGCCCGTCAAGCTTCGGGGCCGGCGCGGGCTCCGAGGGGTCGGTCCAGCGGGTGTAGGTGATATGATAGACCGTGCTCCTGAATCGGTAGTGGACTTTCATGGTGGTCCACGCGCTCGGGAGTCGGGGCGTCAGGTGCAGCGTCTCCCCCTGCAGGTTGACGCCGAGGAGGGTTTCGATCACCAGGCGATAGGCCCAGCCGGCGGAGCCCGTGTACCACGTCCATCCGCCCCGGCCCGAGTGGGGCGAGACCGCGTAGACATCCGCCGCGATGACGTAGGGCTCGACCTTGTAGACCGCCAGGTGCGCCGCATCCCCGCCGTGGCGAACCGGGTTGAGGAGGTTGAAGAGCTCCCAGGCGCGGTCGTGGTCGCCCCGGAGGGCGAAGGCCATCACGGCCCATATCGCGGCGTGGGTGTACTGGCCGCCGTTCTCGCGGACCCCGGGGATGTATCCCTTGATGTAGCCCGGGTTGAGGCTTGAGCGGTCAAAGGGCGGGTCGAAGAGCTGGATCAGCCCCGCGTCCCTGCGGACGAGGCGCTCGTCAACGGACTTCATCGCCTCGGCGGAGCGCGCCGCCTCCCCCGCGGCGCCGATGACCGACCAGCTCTGCGGCAGGGAGTCGATCTGGCACTCGGGATCTGTCGACGAGCCCAACGGGGTACCGTCGTCGAAGTAGGCGCGCCGGTACCATGCCCCGTCCCAGGCCTCGCGCTCGATGGCGACCCTCAGCATCTCGGCGTTCGACTCGCATTTCTCGGCCATCGCGGTGTCGGTGCGCGACCGGGCCACGATTGCGAACTGCCGCAGGACGTCGCAGAGGAAGAACGCAAGCCACACGCTTTCGCCCTTTCCCCTGATCCCGACGAGGTTCATTCCGTCATTCCAGTCGCCCGAGCCCATGAGGGGCAGGCCGTGGGACCCGAAGGTGAGGCCGTGATCGATCGCCCGGACACAGTGGTCATAGAGCGTCCCCGAATGCTGGGACGGCGAGGGCAGGTCGTAGTAGCTCTCCTCGCCCTCGTTCAAAAGGCGGCCCTCGAGGAAGGGGATGGCCTCGTCCCAGACGCCCGTGTCCCCCACGCATGAGGCGTAGCGGCACGCCGCGTAGGGAAGCCAGAGGTAGTCGTCGGACACGCGGGTGCGAACCCCGCGGCCCACCGGCGGGTGCCACCAGTGCTNNCTGCCTCGTCAGGCCGGGCTCGGCGTGCACGAGCGCCATGACGTCCTGGAGCTGGTCGCGGAAGCCGTACGCCCCGCCGGACTGGTAGAAGCCGCTGCGCGCCCAGAGGCGGCAGGCGAGCACCTGGTAGAGGAGCCAGCCGTTGGCCAGAACGTTGATGCCGGAGTCCGGCGTGTCGACGTTCACGGTCCCAAGCGTCCTGCCCCAGTATTCCCAGACCCGTTCCAGGGCCGCGCGGGACGCCCCGTTCGCGCGGAAGCGCCGGATGAGGCCCTGCACCTCCTCGACGCTGCGCCCGGCGCCGAGCCGGAAGACGACCTCGCGCTCCTGCCCCGGCGGAATCTCGAGGACGACCTGGATCGCGCCCGCCGGGTCAAAGCCCGCCCCCACGCGGCCGGAGAGGCGGCCGCGCTGGAGCGCCGCGGGGCGGGCGGGCGTTCCGTTGCGCCCGAGGAATTCGAGGCGGTCCCCGGTGACGCTCTGGCCCGCGTCGCCGGTGTCGGCAAAAACGATGCGGTCGGCGAAGTCGCCCTGATAGCGGTTGCGGGCGGTGAGCGCCCCCGTCGCTGCGCAGACGTCCGTCTGCACGTGGAGAAGGGTGTCCTCCCTCAGGCTGCCCAAGACCCACTCCCAATAGCCGGTGACCGACACCCTTCGCGCCCGCGCCGTAAGGTTGCGCACGGTGCAGGCGGCAAACTTGACCGGTGCGTCCATCGCCACGTAGACCGAGAGCTCGGAGGCGAGGCCGTTCTCGGTGTGCTCGAACACGCTGTAGCCGAATCCGTGCCGGATCGTGTACGGCGTCGCCCCCCGCGCGGGCAGCGGCGTGGGGGACCAGAACTGCCCGGTCTCCTCGTCGCGGATGTAGAGGCTCTCGCCGCTCGGGTCGCCGACCGGGTCGTTCTCCCAAGGCGTCAGCCTGAACTCGTGGCAGTTCTCCGCCCACGTGTAGGAGCTCCCGCTCTCGGAGACTATCGTGCCGAACCCGGAGTTGGCGATCACGTTGATCCACGGCGCCGGGGTGGTCTGGTTCGGCGCAAGAGTGATGATGTACTCGCGGCCGTCGCGCGTGAAACCGCCGAGCCCGTTCATATGGATGAGATCCCTGGCGGCGGCCAACGGCGCCGGCTCCTTCCACGCGGCCCGGGTCAGGCGCAGTGCCGGCGGCATCGGGAACCTCGCCACCGGCTGGTCGAGCTGCTCGTCAAGGGGGCCCGCGTCGGCAACCAGGAGAATCCGGGCCACGGCCTGCAGGAGCGCCCTGTCCGCCTGCGGGATCTGGTCGACCCGCAGGACGAATATGCCGCCGTGCTTCCCCAGCAGGGGCGCCTCGGCCCCCGCGGTGACCAGCGCGACTATCTCCTCATGCAGCGGCTGCCGGTAGGTCGAGTCGTCGCCGTTCAGGATGACGAGGTCCGCGGCCAGGCCCTTGACCCTCCAGTAGGCGTGGGCCTGGACGAGCTGCTGGACGAACTCCATGTTGGAGGCGTCGGAGATCACCAGGAGCGCGATCGGCAGGTCGCCGGAGATCCCGTAGCGCCAANNCCGCCGCGGTTGGCGAGGAGGGCCGCCGAGTTGGCCCGTCGACCCCGCTGCGCGTACACGAGCGCGCTTGCCAGGCGCGCGCAGAGCTGCGCCTGGGCCTCCGACGCGTTCAGCTGCCGAAGCGTCACCTGGCTGTGAGTCCAGGCGAGCTCGAACGTCCTGCCCGCGACCCTGGGAACCTGGTATTTCTCGATGAGTGCCTCGGCCGCGGGGCGGGATTCGGCCACCCCGAGGATGAGGACCACCTGAACCTCGCCATTCGGCGGGATGGTCACCGAGCGCCGGAGGGCCACGACTGGATCGAGCACCGAGCCCGCCGTGTTCGAGAGCGGGCCCGGGCGCTGCATCGCGGCCGGCGAGGCGGGGGAGCAGTCCCGCCCGATGAAGCGCGACCTGTCGGTCTCGCACGAGGAGACGCCTGGGTCGCCCGCTGGGGCCGGCAGGAGGCCAAAGAGCCACGGCGGATTCTCTCCCTCTGCCCGCGGCCGCCGCGTGCAGAGGACGGCCGACTGCGGGGCCAGAAACTCGGTCTGGACGAAAAGCCCGCTGAAGGCGGGGTGGCTGGCCTCCTCGGCGGCAGGTGCGAGGACCACCTCGAAATATCCGGTCAATTCGACCGTGCGCCGGCTGTGGCCCGGATTCGTCAGGGTGACCCGGCGCACCTCGACGTCATCCTCCGGCGACACGCTGATCTCGGTGTACACGTCCAGCCCGAGGTAGGAGTGGCGGAACTCGGCGCGGCCCTGGGCGAAGATCGTCTCCTGGCGCTTCACGGGCTGCATCACCGGTTGGGGCGCAACGGACCAGACCTCATTCGTGGCCGTGTCGCGCAGGTAAATGAATGTGCCCCAGCAGTCGCGGGTGGGGTCCTCGCGCCAACGCGTGACAGCGAGGTCGCGCCAGCGGCTGTAGCCGCCCCCGGACTGGCTGACGACGAGGTGATAGCGCCCGTTGGAAAGGAGATGGACCTCGGGAGGCTGCGTTGCCGGTTCGGTGAACACCCGCATCGCGCTCTCGCCCTCGCGCTCGAGGAGCTTGCGGGCCTCCTGCACCTCGAGCTCCTTCGACAGGACCTTAGCCGTCGCGTGGGGGACCCGCTCCTGCAGCAGGAGGTCGGAGGTCCGCAGGACGGGGCATGCCAGGAACCGCCTCTGCATCGGTCGATCGAGCATGAAGGATGTGAGGGAAAGGAGGGACATCGCCTGGTGGTGCACCATGTACGACCACACTGTGGCTCCCGCCTGGCCGACGGGCACGCGCGACGGAGTGTAGTCGACGGCCTCGTAGAACCCGTACGGGCCGCCCCGCTCCTCCGCCGAGAGGCGCTCCAGGTTCTCGCATGCCTCCCTTGGGGATATCATGAGCGCCATAACCGTCGCATAGGGAGCGATGACCAGGTCCTCCGCGAGGCCGCGCTTGAGCCCAAGACCCGGGACGCCGAAGGCCTTGTACTGATAGTTGAGGTGGGCGTCGGTCAGGTTGTAGCCCGACTCGGAGATGCCCCAGGGCACGCCCCGCAGGCGCCCGTACTCCACCTGACGCTCGACCGCGCCGCGGCAGGTCTCCGCGATCAGGGTGTTCTCGTAGGTCGGCATCACCAGGAGGGGCATCAGGTACTCGAACATCGAGCCGCTCCATGAGGCCAGGGTGGGCTCGCCGTGCCCTGAGACCAGCAGCCGGCTCAGGGCGAACCAGTGCTCCTGGGTCACCTGGCCTAGCGCGACGGCGACGTAGCTCGTCAGACGGGCCTCGGAGGCCAGGAGGTCATAGAAGCTGTTGTCGCGCTTTCTCATGGTGACGTTGTATCCCGTGGCAAAGAGCTTGCGGGAGGGGTCGAAAAGAAACGCAAAGTCCATCTCGGAGAGCGCCCAGATGCGCGCGAACAGGTTGTCTATCGCTCCCAGGCGCTCGCGAGCGGTCCCGGCGCCGTCGAGGGTGTTCGAGGCATCCGCGAGCTGCCCAAGAGTCGGGCCCGAGGGGAGCCAGACGGCGCCGCCCGGCGCGATGGTCTCCTTGCCGCCCGCGAGCCAGGGAGCGAGGAGAAGGACGTCATCAAGCTCGCGGCGAGCCGACTCCCTGAGGCGCGCCGCCCAGGTCGCCGCCTCCTCCGGCTGCAGGTCGACGACCTCGGCCGCCAGCTCGGAGACCCTCTGGAGGAGCCCGAACCTGCCGGAAAGGTCCCCGGGAGGGTTGACCGCCAGCGCCCGGCAGACCCTCTCCACGGAGGCGACCTTGCCCTGGAGCGTGTTCACCAGCACGCCGCAGGTGTCGCACAGGCCCGCGAATACCCTGACGGGAAGGATCTCTTGATCCGCCAGCTCCTTTAGGCCGGGCCCGAGCGTAAGGAGGTGCCCCGCCAGGTTGCCGCTGTCGACCGACGACACGTAGAGAGGCTGGAGGGGCTGCAGCCTGCGGGTATCGTACCAGTTGTAGAAATGCCCGCGGTAGCGCTCGAGCTTCTCCATGGAGCCGACGGTGTCCGCAGTCCGCTTCAAGAGCTCTCCCACGCAGATGTACCCGAAATCCCTCGCCGCCAGGTTGCTGAGGAGCGTGAGGCCCATGTTGGTCGGCGAGGTGCGGGACGCGACCCGCACGACCGGCTCCTCCTGGAAGTTGTCCGGGGGCAGGTGGTTCTCCTCGGCCGTGACAAAGGTCTCGAAGAAGTGCCACGTCTTCCTCGCGGTGGCCCGCAGGAAGAATACCTGGTCCTCGGAAAGGTGGTCGGGCTTGGCCTCGATCGGCTGGCTGATCCTCCACGCGATAAGGGGAGCGAGGAACCAGAGCACAATCGGAAGGAACGTGTAGGGAAGCCTCCAGGGCTCCCAGGCGACAAGCAGCGCCAGGACGGTGGCACCCATGAAGGGCGCAAACCACATCGTCCTGTAGAAGCTCGGAAGCGCCTGGCTCGCCTTCCGAGCGTCCTCGTCGGAGGACACCCACTCGAGGAGACGTTTGTGCGTGACAAGGACCCGCACCAGGGTGCGCGCGATGGCGTCCATGCTCACGTAGGCGTCGTAGGGGAGGAAGACGACCGTCAGGGCGATCTGCACCGACTGGCGCCCGAGCGAGGCCGCGAGGCCCCTCATGTGGAGCGCGAAGGGCAGTTCGGCGGGCTTGCGGGTGACGTCGTAGGCCGCAGTGAGGAGGGTTGGGGCCGCGATGATCGCGATCACCAGCAGCGTGCCGCGCCCCGCCAGCCCCGGCAGCAGGGTCCATGACCCGACGAGGAGCATGAGCAGTCCGAGCGGGACAAGGCTCCTCCGCAGGTTGTCAAAGATCTTCCACTGCGAGAGCGCCGACAGGGGGTTTGAGATTTCCCGCGCATCGGCCCCAGGCACCCTGGGCAGCAGCCACTGGGCGATCTGCCAGTCCCCGCGGATCCAGCGGTGGCGCCGCTTGATGTCCGCGTTGTATCGGGAGGGGTACTCCTCATAGAGCTCGACGTCGCTCACGAGCGCCGACCGGCCGTAGCACGACTCGATCAGGTCGTGGCTCAGCACGGCATTCTCAGGGAATATCCCCCCGACGGCCTTCTCGAACGCGTCGACGTCGTAGATCCCCTTGCCGATGTAGGAGCCTTCCTGGAAAACGTCCTGGTAGGCGTCCGAGATCCCCTTGGTGTAGGGGTCGATGCCGACATCGCCCGCGAAGAGCCTTGAGAACCAGGAGCGTCCGGCGCCCGGCAGGCTCACGCCCACCCGCGGCTGCAGGATGCTGTAGCCGTCAACGACTATTCCCTTCTCCTCATCGAATTGGGGACGGTTGAGGGGATGGGCCATCGTGGCCACGAGGAGCCGCGCCGAGTTGCGCGGGAGCTGGGTGTCCGTGTCCAGCGTGATGACGAAGCGGACCCCCGGCAGGACCGTCGGGTCGCCGACAATGTCGCTGAACGCCTCCCCGCCGCTTCCCCGCAGAAACGCGTTGAATTCGGCAATTTTCCCGCGCTTGCGCTCGTAGGCCATCCAGCGCCCCTCGCCGGCGTTCCATTTCCTAGGCCTGTGGAAGAGGTAGAAGAGGGATCCGCGCTTCGAGCCGTAGGTGGCATTCAGGCCGTTGATCCCCGCTCGCAGCCGCCCGCGAAGCGCCCCATCGCTCGGCATAGTCTCCGTGTCCGCGTCGGGGAAGTCAGTCAGGAGCGCGAAGTGCAGGTTCTCGTCGCGATTGGACAGGTAGTGGATCTCAAGCGTCTCGATCAGGTGGCCAATCGCGTCCTCGTCGGACACAAGGGTGGGAATGGCCACCATCGTCCGCGACTCGGGCTCGATGCCCCCGGTGTAGTCAAGGCGGGGGAGCAGCCGCGGGCCGGTCACGATCGTCGAGAGCCAGTTGACGACCGCGACGGCGAGCTGGCTGAAGCAGAGGAGTAGGACCGGGGCGAACGCCTCCAGCAACCGGTGCGCAATCCCAAGGGCCGCGCCCTCGAGGACCACGGCCGCCGTGCCCAGGATCGAAAGAGAGATGATCCCCCCAAGGTAGAAGCAGAGGGGGAACCGCAGGACCGCCCTCTCCAGCCGGGTGCGGAGGGGCCACTTGTAGGACGTTCCCTCCTCGAGCAGCGGGCGCCCAAGGGAGACCAGGTAGTACCCCACGTGCGCCATCCGGTCCTCGCGGCCATGGTCCTTCGCACCGTTCTCGGCGAGGCGGACCGCCGTCTCCGCAACCTCGGCCTCGGTCTTCCCGCCATGGCGCGCGTGGGCCTCGACCGAGTGGCGGTAGCTGTCGCGCGTAGCGAAGTCCATCAGCCGGTACACGTCGGCGGGGTCGGTCCGAAGGATCCGCTCCACGATGCTCGCCGACTCGACAAAATTGCGCCAGTCCCAGGCGCTCAGCATCCTTAACCCGGTGATCGTGTGGCTGATTGAGACCTGGTCGGCAGCCTGGGCCTGGCTGTCCGTGCGCACCAGCTGGTCTATCGTCAGCTGCTCCTCGGCGAGCCGCTGCTCAAGCCAGCTCCGCGCAAGGGGGACCGCTGTCGCCGAGCGGGACAGGCGCTGGTAGAACTCCGCGACAAAGGAGCTCGACATCGGCAGGTCGCTGCCCGCCATGTCGGCGACGACCATTACCACGCGGGATGGCTGATTCTCAGCCGTCGACTCCAGGCGCAGGGCCCACTCGTCGGCGAGGTCCCTCTCCCTCCTGTTGATGTTGAGGCGGTCGGTTATCCGCCTGAGGTTCTCGATCAGGGCCAGCCTGATCATGATCGGGACCGCCCACAGCTCGCCCAGCTTGAGCGGCGTCACGACCTGGTAGGCCGACAGGAATGCGGATATCGAATCCACCTCAAGCTGCGCGTCCACGTGCGACACGAAGCCGAGAACGATGTCGTAGACCCTCGGCAGGCCGGCTGAACGCCCGCCGACAAGGCGCGGCAGCTCGCGGCTGTAGCGCTTCGGAAGGTGGCGCCGGGCCATCTGGATCTGCTCCTCGATCAGATAAAAGTTATCGAGGATCCATTCCGATGCAGGCGTGATGCGCCGCGCCTGGTCAACGGTGTACGTCACGCGGTTGTACGCGCGCAGGAGCTTCTCGTTCTCGTTGAGGCGCGCGAGAAGCCCGTTCGGCCCCGGCTCAATCACCACCTCGTGGCCGACCGCCAGCAGGCGGGCATGCTCCGTCAGCTGCTCTACCGTGAAGAGCGTCTTTGCCGTCGAAATCTCGGCCTCGGGAACAGGAATGGGTGGTGCCTTTACCACAGTCTTGGCATGACAGACTCCTTGGCACCGAACTTGTTACACGATCCGGCCGGAAATATTGGACGCACCTCCGGGGGCCTGGCCCAGTCGTCGCGAAAGCCCAACTCCGCGGCCCCAACCCCGGAATCCTCGCAGCCGGAACTGATCCGACTAAATATTTAGGGAGTAGCGCCCGGCCTACCGCGCGGCCGTCTCGGTAGCCCAATTAAACGGGGCGTTTCCCTAAAATATTCTGCCGCCTGAACAGACGCCGTCGCGGTGCGACGGCGACGGCAAACTATTTCTTCTTCCCCTTGGACTTCTTAGCTTTCTTCTTCACTGCCTTTTTGCTTTTAGCCATGTTGGATTTTCCTTCGCTTAGGGTTGCCTCTTATTCGGGAAATTCATTTCCCCGAAAGCATCGCTGATAATCTAGCAGGTTCACGCGATTGTAAACAACTGTCGTATTGCGAAACGCGAAATTTTTTCCGAGCGCTCACCCACCAAAATCCATTTTCTGCGAACGATCGCAGCCGCTCGCCGCACTTATTTCGACGGCGTAGTGATGACCGGGTCGCCGGGAATCGGGCGCGTGCGGTACTCGGAGTAGTCCGGAACAATGCGAAGGTAGGTCGAGTCCGTGAGAGGCGAGGAGATGATGAAGTCGGCGGAGGAACGATCGCAGGCTATCGGAATATTCCAGACGACTGCCATCCGCAGGAGCGCCTTCACGTCCGGGTCGTGGGGCTGCGGCTCAAGCGGATCCCAGAAAAAGATCAGAAAGTCGATTTCCCCGTCCACGATCTTTGAGCCGATCTGCTGGTCGCCGCCAAGGGGGCCGCTCTCCAGTCGCTTGATCGGGAACTTGAGTTCCTTTTCGAGCACGGCGCCCGTCGTGCCGGTGGCATATACCTTGTGGTGCGCCAGGAGGTCCCTGTTGAACTTGGCCCATTCGATGAGATCGCGCTTCTTGTTATCGTGGGCGACGAGCGCGATCTTCTTGTTCAGCCCCATCTCGATGGTCTTATATTTCATTTTATTGGCGCGTTATGCTGGAGTGCAGCCCGGCGGTGCCTCCAAAGAGTAAATACTTTGGGACCAGTCAAGGGGTCTGGATGTCTGAATGGGCTATGATGTTCCGCAAAGTCGCCCTTTCCGTTCAGCGGAATCCAGGTCCCCGGCGCCACATGGCCCTTAAAAACGCGGCGCTGCCAGCGGCCGGCGTCTCCCTGGCCGTCCTGGCCCTCTGCGCCTGCGCTCCCGTCACCTACCTGCCGCCGCCCCAGGAGCAGTACGTGCAGGGACAGGCTCCGGAACAATATGTGCAGGGGCCGCCGCCAGCCCCCACGTACTATCCGGAGACACCGGCTCCGGCGGCGCCCGCCGCCCCAAACCCGCTTGACCAGCTGATGGCACCCGTCGCCCTGTATCCCGACCCCCTGATCTCAATACTCCTGCCGGCGACCACGTTCCCGGCCGACGTTGACGCCGCCGGTCTGTACCTGAACGGGGGTGGCGATCCCGGGCTGGTCGACATGCAGCCGTGGGACCAGAGCGTCCGCTCGCTGGCCCACTATCCCGACATAGTAAAGTGGATGGCCGGCAACCAGCAGTGGACGCAGGCGGCCGGCGCTGCCTTCGTCTCGCAGCCCGCGGAGGTCATGGAGGCAATCCAGCGGCTCAGGGAGCTCGCGCGAGCCGATGGAACGCTCACGGACACGCCCGAGCAGCAGGTGGTCGTCGAGGGCACCTATGTCGAGATCGAACCCGCGCAGGCGGGCGTGATCTACGTGCCCCTCTATGATCCCAATGTCGTCTTCGTCGACCAGCCGTACTACGGCTACGGCGGACCGTTTTTCGCCTATGGGCCCCCCTATGAAGCCGGGGTCTGGCTCACCTTCGGCTGCAACTGGCGGGGCGGCGGCGGCGTCATTGTTGATTCAAACTACTGGCGCGGGAGCAGCGGCGGCTGGCGCTCCCACGGCGAGGCGGACTTTGCCGTCTCTGCCAAGGTGCGCGCCTGGAACTTCCCCGCCGACCGGCCTCGGCCGCAGGCGCCCAGCGGATGGAGGAACAGCCCGCTTGTGATAAATGCCCGGCCGATAGGGGGGGCGCCCGCCCATCCTCCACAGGCCGCGTTCCGCGACATCCACACGAGGGGACCGGGCGCGGTCGCCGTCGTCGGGAGAAATCCGCAGGCCTTCAAGGGGCAGCCGATCAACACCTCCATCCTGCCGAGAACCTCCCCTCCAAAGGGCGAGAGGGAGGCGCCCATCAAAATCCAGCCGCCAGGCACACCGGCGCCCCGGACGGAGCAGGCGCAAAGAACGAACGCCATCGGGATGGAGACCCGGCCAGAAGTTTCCAAGCCGAAGCCCGCAGCGCCGCGGGCCGCCGCTCCCGAGGCAAAACGCGAGCAGGAACCGGCGCGGCCCGAGGTGAACCATGCCCCGGCGCCCAGGGTCGAGGACGAGAAGAGGGCCCCCGAGACGCGCCCAGTCGATGAGAAGGTCGACCCAAAGGCTCCAAAGAAACCCGCCAAGCCGCCGGTCGAAAAGAAGCCCGAGCCGGAGAAGCCAAAGCAGGACGAGCCCTCGCGCTAGGATCCCGGCAAGGCGTGCCCGACCGAGGCCCCACAAGTCTCTCGTCACGCCGGGGCCGCGTGGCCACGATCGGCCCATGGCCAAGATAGGGAAAGAAAACATCCTCTCGGTGGCGCGGATCGCGACCCCGGGCGT
>PMSP01000295.1 GCA_003168315.1 Opitutaceae bacterium | reverse complement strand
CCCGCTCTACACTTTCAATGACGGGACCCACCACGCCTCCCGCGATGAGATCCCCGACTGGTTCGACTACATCGACGTCCAGATACGGCTGCGGGGCCTGAAGGAGAGGGCCTTCCTGGCGAGGAAGGGCGACGTGTTCATCTGGCATGCCGATCTTGTCCACGGCGGAAGCCCGATAGCGGATTCCAGGCGCACCCGCAGCTCCCTCGTCTGCCACTACTTCGGCGAGAACGACTGCCGGGAGCGGGGCCTGGACCTCGTTGCGATGAACGGCGGCCACTGGGTCCGGCGGATGCGCCAGCCCGTGATGGCCGATCCCTCCGCATTCGGCCGGGGCTGCCCCTTCCCCGAGGAGGCGTACCTCCTGCGCTATCCCGACGTGGGGGAGGCCGTCGAGGCCGGCCTGTGCCCCTCCGGCGAATACCACTACGGGAAGTTCGGGTTCGCCGAGGGCAGGGGAGTCTAGGAGACGGAGGCGCTCGCGTAGTACTCGCGGGCCTTCGAGAGCAGCTGGCCCTCCGTCAGGTGGTGCTCGTCGATGACAAGGGAGCCGATGATCCGCTTCGCCAGCTCGGGGTGGTGCTTGCCCGCCCACGCGATGAACTGATCCATCTCGCTGCTGGTGCCCTTGCCCGAGCCGAAGACGAGTATCTTGGCGGCGCCCTTCAGCACCGCGGCCACCGGCTCAAAGAAGCTGTTGGGATCGGGCTTCTCCTGGCCCCTCGAGAAATCCTTAGAGTTGTGCGCATGGCGGAAGAAATCGTCCGGCTTGTGCGGCAGGATGCGCTCCGGGATTGTGCCGTGCATCTCCGAGCGGTAGACGCGGGCCTCGCTGTGGTCGATGACGACCAGCCAGTCGGCCTCGCCGGCGACGCGCGCCGGCTCAACCTTTTCCGACCGTTCGATGAAGTGGCGGATCTCCATCAGCTCGCTGATCTCGGAGACATCCTTGGTGCGCGGCGTGCGAAGGACCAGCGACTGCCCGTTGCGGGTCACCTTGACGTTGCCGTTCGGCTGCTCGGCGACCTCCGCGATGTGTTCAAAGAGGGTCCGGACCTCGCGCCACTCAAGGTTGTGCGAGACGGGATGCTGGAAGATGGCGTTATAGGTCCGCAGATGCGAGCCGCTTAGGGTCGTTATTAGGTTCAAATGAAGGGGGAGTCGGGTGAATGTGCGCCCGTTGCGGGCACGGCGGAAACCCTAGCAGGGTCGCGTGATGCGTCAAATGGGGTGTTCACCGCCTTTTCAGAGCCGGGTTTCCATCAGGGCGGGTTTTACCCCATCGACTTGCGGCAAACCCGATGCTAGGCTGAACTGTAAGGTTTGTGGCATAGGCGACATATGAAAACACGTCATCACATGCCCATGCCGGAACGGGGCGGTTTTCCCAAAAAACAGACGATACATCTTTGAAGAAGAAGAAGCTCAGGCTGTCGCGAAAGTATAAGGCGGAATTGCGCAATCGCCTGCGGGGGGGACCGCGGCCGTGGATTGGGCGGGCGCAGAAGCTCGGGGCCCGGGCCGCGGCGGACGGCCTCGAGACGCTCGACCTTGCCGCCATCCATGGGGACGCGCTCCTCACCCTCATGCCCCTCGACTGCACGGTCGCCGAGAGGAACCGGACGGTCAGGGTGGCGGGCATCTTTTTCCTCGAGGTCCTGACCCCGATCGAGAACACGCACCGGGCGACCGTGGAGAACCTCGCCAAGCTGAAGGATTCCAATGCGTCGCTCCACGAGCGGACGGTCGAGCTCACCTCGGCCAACCAGCGCCTGAAGATCGAGGTGGTGCAAAGGAAATCCGCCGAGCGGTCCCTTCAGGTGAGCGAGAGGAAGCACCGGGGCCTGCTCAGCGAGGCCCGCAGCATGCAGCTTAGGCTCCGGCACCTGTCGCACCAGGTGCTCTCGGCCCAGGAGGCCGAGCGAAAGGAGATCAGCCGCGAGCTCCACGACGAGATCGTCCAGACGCTCACCGGGATCAACGTGCAGCTCGCCTCGCTGAAGATCGAGTCCGGCGTCAGCACGACGAGCTTCGCGAAGCACATCGGCTACACGCAGCGCCTTGTCGAGAAGTCCGTCGACATCGTCCACAGGTTCGCGCGCGACCTTCGCCCGACGCTCCTGGACGACCTTGGGCTCATCCCCGCGCTCCACGCCTACCTGAAGGGGTTCACCACGCGCACCGGGCTGCGGGTGGACTTCTCCACGTTCGCCGAGGTGGAGAAACTGAGCAACGACAAGCGGACCGTCCTCTACCGCGTGGCCCAGGCCGCCCTCATCAACATCGCGCAGCACGCCAAGGCGAGCCAGGTCAGAATGAGCATCAAGAGCCTTCCCCAGGCGGTCCTCATGGTGATCAAGGACGACGGGAAATCCTTCGACGTGGCGCATGTGCTCGATTCCAGGAGGAACAAGCGCCTTGGCCTGATCGGGATGCGCGAGCGCGTCGAGATGGTCGGCGGCAAGTTCAAGGTGGAGTCCGCCCCGGGCCACGGCACAACGATTTCCTCGCTTATACCTTTCAAGCGCAGCACAAAGACATGAATTCCCCCAAGATGAAACCCATCAAGACCCTCCTTGCCGACGACCACACGATAGTGCGCGAGGGCCTGCGCGCCCTCCTNNACAAAGGTCCTCATCCTTTCCGCGCACAGCGACGACGCCTACATCGACCGGGTGATCTCGGTCGGCGCCGTCGGTTTCCTCATCAAGCAGACCTCCGCGCAGATCCTGGCGAAGGCGATCCACGAGGTGATGGCGGGCAACGCCTTCTACAGCCCGCAGGTGTCCAAGCGCCTGCGCGACCACTACCAGAAGCCGGACAAGATCGGGGGGCTGATGATCAAGAAGGCCACCGGGCTCACATCGCGCGAGCTCGAGGTCATCCAGCTGGTGGCCGAGGGCCACGCCAACAAGCAGGTTGCGGCCGGCCTCAACATCAGCATCAAGACCGTCGAGAAGCACCGGCAGCACCTGATGGACAAGCTGAACATCCACGACACGGCCGGNNTCCCGGCCGCCCCTCTAGCTGCAGGCCACGCCGACCTTGCCCGCCGAGCGGTTGGGCTCGAACCAGTCGAAGGAGGACGAGTTTGCCGCCAGGTCCGGATATTCCATGGCGAGGAGCCCGCGGAGCTTCTCCCGGGCGCGGCCGATGCGGCTCTTAACCGTGCCGACGCTGATGCCGAGGGCGCCCGCGATCTCGCCGTAGGACTGGCCCATGGCGTTTCGCAGGTTCAGGATCTCGCGCTGGTGCGTGCCCAGCTTCTCCATGCAGGAGACGACCAGGCTTGAGAACTCCCCGGTGGAGGCCGCGCGCGCGGGCGTCGGCGTGTCGCTCGCGATCAGGTCCGAGAAGGTGGAGCCGCTGTCGTCCTCGAACGCGCAGTCGAGTGAGAGCATCGCGTGCCGGCGGCGGCAGAAGTAGTACTTGTAGCGGTTGCGGGACAGGTTGAAGGCGATCCGGTGCAGCCACGTGGCGAGGGACGAGTCCCCGCGGAAGCGCGCCAGGCCGCGGTAGGCCCTGATGAAGGTGTCCTGGGCGATCTCCTCGGCATCGGCGTGGTTGCGCAGGTGGGAGAGGGCGATCGAGTACATCTTGCCCCGGTAGCGGGTGACGATTTCCGCGAAGGCGTCGTCGTCACCGGCGTTGAAGCGGGTGACCAGCTCGGCGTCGTGCTGCGCCTCGAGCCTGGATGCGGCGGCGCGTACTGCCGGGCCCGCCGGGATGGGTTGCTGAGCGGGGGAGCCGAGTTCTGTGTTTATTGCGACCATTTCGGGCGGCAGACTACAGAGGAAGCCGTCCGCCCGAAATGGGGTGAAGTGCTATGCTCTGAACACCCCATGGCGGCCCGGGGCCGCCTGCTGTACTCTGGGCCCATGGCGTCCCCATCCACTCCGACACGCTCATCCGCCACATGCGGGTGCAAGAGAGCCGCACGCGGCGACCGCAAGGTCGGGGGACGCGTCCTCTGACAATAACGACTAACCCTATGAAAACATATACCCGCATTGCATTCCTGCTCGCCGCGACCCTCCCGTGCGCGCTCTTCGCCTCCTCGACCGACAGCAAGATCGAGGACGCCGCCAGGTCCTCCTACAACTACCGCACGGTCCTTGAGAACCACGTGACCGTTAAGTCCAACGACGGCGTGGTCACCCTGACCGGCGTGGTCCGGGACCGGGACGACAAGGCGCTCGCCGAGGACACGGTCACGAACCTGCCCGGCGTCGTCAGCGTCGACAACCAGATCGAGATCAAGTCCGACGTCGCGGAGCACTCGGACGCCTGGATCGCCCTCAAGGTCCGCGGCGAACTGCTCGTCAAGGCGAACGTCAGCGCCACCTCCACGAACGTGGACGTCAAGGACGGCGTCGTCACGCTGACCGGCACGGTGCAGAACACGGCGCAGAAGGAACTGACCGGGCTCTATGCCAAGGACATCGACAACGTGAAGTCGGTGACGAACGACCTGACGGTGCAGCCGGGCGACACCGCCTCCGACACGATGGACGACGCCTCGATCACGTCGCAGGTCAAGCTGTCACTCCTCGACCACCGCGCGACGAGCGCCCTCTCGACCAAGGTCACGACCGAGAACGGCGTGGTCACGGTCTCGGGAGTCGCCGACACGGACGCCGAGAGGTCCCTCGTCAGCAAGCTCGCGCAGGACACGCGCGGGGTCAGCTCCGTCACGAACAACATGACGGTCAAGAACTGAGGATAATTTTGGGAATCACCGGGGCCCCATCCGGCCCCCCTTCCTTCAGTGCTGCGGCCGGCCCTCGCCGGCCGCACGCATGTTCAGGCGTCGAGGACCACGTCGCCCTTGGGGAGGCAGACGCAGGTAAGGCAGGTCCCCGGGTCCGGGGTCGAGCCGGGCGTCTGCACGTAGGCGATCTCCCCGGACTTGATCGCGACGACGCAGGTGCCGCAGTTGCCGGAGCGGCATCCCGAGGCGATCGCGACGCCGGCCTGCTCCGCCAGCTCGAGCAGGTTCGCGCTGGCGCCCGTCCAGTCCACCACCTTGCCCGACTTCTTGAAGTTGACCGAGAACTTGGTCGTCAGCGCCATGGGCGGCTGGGTCAGGCCGCCCACCTTCTTGACGCTCGAGGGGCCGAAGGTCTCGAAGTGGATCCGGTTTTCCGGGACCCCCCAGCCCTGCAGGTCGCGGGTCAGGCTCTCCATCAGCCCACCGGGGCCGCACATGTAGAAATCGTAGTTGTTCGAGGGGAGCATGCGCTTGAAGAGGTCGACCGAGACCCTGCCGGCCTCGTCGTAGTGCTCCCCGGACACATTGTGCGGGTGGGGCTGGCTGTAGCAGACGACGATCCGCACGTTCGGGGTCTCCCGCGCGGTCGTCTTCAGTATGTCGGCCATGATGTGCTCGTCGCTGTTGCGGACCGAGTAGAAGAGCCAGACCTCGCGCCGCGACTGCATCGCGACGATCGTGTGGAGCATGCTCAGCATGGGGGTGATGCCGACGCCGGCCCCGATGAGGACCACCCCGCCCTTGCCGGCGGGGTCCATGTAGAAATGGCCGCCCGGCGCCTTCACATCGAGGATGTCGCCCTCGTTGACCTGGTCGTGGAAGAAGCTGGAGCCTATCCCGGGCGCCACCCCCGCCGCGTCCGGCGGGGCCGCCAGCCGCTTGATCGTCACCCGGAAGTAGTCCTGCCGGGGGCGGTCCGAGAGGCTGTAGCAGCGGATGACCGCCTTCGCCTGGCCGGGGACTTGGAGCTGGAAGGTGAGGTACTGGCCGGGAAGGAACTCGGGGAGCGCCTTGCCATCATGGGGGCTCAGGTAGAAGGACATCAGGCCCTTCGCCTCCAGGACCTTCTNNTGCGCTCCAGGCGGCGCTCGCGCTCCATCTCGAGGCGTCCCCGAAGGATCTCAAGCTCCAGGTCCCGCCGCTCCTTCTCAAAGCGGGCGCGGCTCGCCTGCCTCAGGACCGCGGCGCCCGCGCCCGCCGTGGTGAGGCCAATCAGGCAGTAGCCCAGCAGCTCCAGGATCATCAGCCGTCAGAATTTGACGTCGAGCTCGGAACGCAACCCCAAATTGTGGGAGACGGAGTCCTGCTTCCCGACGAACCCGCCAAAGACGAGGACGAAGTGGCGGCCGATCGCCTGCTCCCACTGGGCGCCCGCCGCCACCGCTGCGGCGTCGGGCCCGCTCGTGTTCGTGCGCCCGCCGACCTCGACCACCAGCTGGTCGCGGCGGTTGTTGAAGTAGATCTGGTAGCCGACCAGCGTTCCCGCGGCCTTCCTCGGGTCGCTGTTGAGGGCCGAGCCGTATGTCCCCAGGTCGGGCGGGGAGAAGAGGAGCCCCATCGGTGTCAGGGGTCCGGCGGCGTCCGGGTCCCTTGCGGCGGACGAGAAGTCCCCGAAGCCGACGAACGTGTCCCAATAGAGGTTGTTGTAGGTGTGGGGCGGCGTGATCGAGAGCTGGTTGAAGATCAGCGTGCCCTTGCCGACCGCCGCCGAATCGGGGCTGAAGGCGTACGAGCTCACCACCCGCACCGTGCTGTTGATGAACCCG
>PMSP01000117.1 GCA_003168315.1 Opitutaceae bacterium | reverse complement strand
CCACCACGTGCATGTCGTGCTCGATCACGAGGATCGTGTAGCCGCGCTCGTCGCGCAGGCGGCCGATCAGCTCAGTCACTTCGTGGGTCTCGGTCGGGTTCATTCCGGCCGCCGGCTCGTCGAGCAACAGCAGCCGCGGCTCGCGGCCGAGCCACTTGGCGAGCACCACCTTCTGCTGGTTGCCGCCCGAAAGCGTGGACACGGGTTGGTCGAGCGAGGCTAGGCGTATGCCGAGGCTCCTCACTTGCCTGGCGGCCGCACCGGCTTCCCGCCGCGGGCGAAGGACGCCCCAGGGCGAGGTGCGGGGGAGCGACGCCAGGGTGATATTGTGCCCGGCTCCCATCGCCGGCACTAGGCCCGTGCCCTTGCGGTCCTCTGTCAGGTGGGCGAGGCCCCGGCGGACCGAGTCGCCCGGCGACCGCGGGATGAAGGGTTTCCCGTCCAGCCGGATTTTCCCCGTGCAAGCGGGCCGATGGGCTCCGAACAGCGCGCTGAAGAGCTCTGAGGCGCCCGATCCCTGGAGGCCGGCGATCCCGACGACCTCGCCGGGACGGACGCTGAGCGACAGGTCGGAGACGGCCGGGGGTCGCCCCGGGACCGGGTGGGGGACCGAGAGGCCCTCGACCTCGAGCACGGGAGCGGGGCCTCCCCGTCCCTCCCGCGGCGCCGGCGCTTCCTCCGGGGCCGCGAGTTCCCGCCCGATCATCCACTGGATCAGCGTGGCCTCGGGGCATTCATCCGCGCCCGCGGTTCCCACCCGCCTCCCGTCGCGAAGGACGGTGATCCTGTCGGCGACGCGGTATATCTCCTCCATCCTGTGGGTGATGTAGATTATCCCGCATCCGCGCCGCTTCAGCCTGCCAACCAGGGCGAAGAGCCGCTCCACCTCGGACTTGCTGAGGGCGCTCGTGGGCTCGTCCATGACCAGGATGCGGGCATCGCAGGCGAGGGCCTTGGCTATCTCGATCAGGTTCTTGACCGGAAGGGGGAACTGACCGACCGGCCTCCGGAGTTCGCTTGCGGAAAAGCCAATGTCGAGCTGCCCGAGGAGCTCGAGCGCGCGGGCCTCCTGCTCGCGGCGGTCGAGGAGGAGCCCCGCAAGGCGCGCCCGTTCGCGCCCAAGATGGATGTTGTCCAGGACGCTCATCGAGTCGACCAGCGACATCTCCTGGTGGATCACCGAGACGCCCGCCTCGTTCGCCTCCCGCGGGCTCGCGAAGCGCACCGGCCTGCCGCGGATCCATATCGAGCCCTCGTAGGCGGCGTGGACGCCGCCCAGGATCTTGATGAGCGTGCTCTTGCCCGCGCCGTTCTCCCCGGCGAGGATGTGCACCTCCCCCTCGCGCAGGTCGAAGGAAACGTCCTCGAGCACGCGGTTGGCCCCGAAGCATTTCCCGACACGGCGGAACTCGAGAAGCGTCTGCGGGGAAATCGGTGTCTCCATGGGTGGGGCGGTCCGGCACCCCTGGCCTGACCCAGGCAGGGCACGGGATCCCATGACGGGCCCGCGCCTCGTTGGGGTCAAAAAATCACGCTCCCGGGCGCCGTGGGAGCACGGTGCAGACACTAGCCCCGGGCCTGCTGGCGAAACAAGGGCAAAGGCCCCGGCGCGCCGAACCTGCAGGCCGCCTCAGCGGCGATCGTCCTTCTCCTCCTCCTGCGCCGATTCCTCAGCCTGGAGCATCTGGTCGTGCTCGGCCTCGCGCGCGCCGTCCTCCACGAGCTGCGCGCTCTCGGACCGACCCTCGCTGTCCTCGTCCTCATTCGGGGGCTCGACAGCCTGGGTGCCCGCGGATCCGGGAATGGGGTCCCAGCGCTCCGACTCGGGCAGCGCCTCGATGATCTCCTCATCCTTATCAAGGTCCGAGCCGCCGCTCAGCTCGCGCTTCGCCTGGGCATAGTCGGCGTCCGTGACCTCCTTGTTCTCGCGGGTCGAAAGGAAGGCAAGCTCACGGGCGCGCTTGTGGAGGATGTCCTGGGAAACCGCGCCTATTCCGGAGAAGCCGCTCGAGATGACGCCCTTGTTGATGGGGTTTATTTCCATGAGGGCTACAGACACCCGATTCGGCCGCGGGTCACCAAAAAAAGGATGCCCCTCGGGCGCCATGGATCAGGGGACGTCGTAGACCTCTATCAGGGCGACGCCGCTGTCGCCCTTCACGCCCGACACCTGTGCGGTGTAGGGTCCGGGTGGAAGGCTGACCAGGAGCGCCGAGTCCAGGCTTGCCGGGCTGGTCCACGCGAAGGCGCCCACGGTCGCCGCCACGGCGGACACCTGGGGATTGCCGCCCCACCCGGCGTTGGCCCCGATCATCGGCGCCGGATTTCCCTGGCCGAACAGCTGGAGCTGGGGATCGGGAAGGGTCCCCGTGACATTGAAAGGCGCCGCGGCGATGGCGGGCCCGGAGGCCCGGATAAGGACGGTCCGGGACGTGGTGCCCCCGATGACGAAGCCCGCGATCAGGGAGTTGGCCCCGGTCCCGACCAGCCCGCGGGTCGAGATATTGAGGAGGCGCGGCGTGGCGGCGGCGGCGTCGACCGTGAGCGTGGCGGCCGCGCTCTCTATCGAGCCGGCGGTGTTCGTGACCTGGCAGGTGTAGCTGCCCGCGTTGGCCTGCGTCGCGCCGCCCAGCAGCAGCGTCGCACTCGTTGCCCCGGCTATCGGGGACCCGTTCACCGACCATTGGTAGCTGGCGGCGGGTGCCGCGCTCGCCGCCACGCTGAAGGCGACCGTGCTTCCGCTTGCGATCGTCTGCGAGGTGGGCTGCGAGGTGAGCACGGGCTCGGAGACGTTGGCAACCGGGCTCGCAAGCTGCTGGATGGCGCCGCTGTTCAGGTTGGCGAGGAGGATGGCGCCCGTGCCGGGCTGCACCGTGATGTTCGTGAAGCCGACCTCGGACGCGATCTGGGTGACCTGTGGCGCCTGGAACGGGCGCGTTGCCGGGGTGCTCGCCGCTGCGTACAAATTTGTGGTGCGCCTCATCGGACCGGTCATCGCGGAATGGCGGAAGCTTATCGCGGAGATTTCGGACACGTTCTCAAGCCAGCGCCGGCATCGCGAAGCAATCGAAAAGGAGCTGTTCCGCGGCCAATATACGCTTTCCTCGAAGAATGACGACGATCTGCCGATCCCGTAATCAGTCATTCACAACTGGACGTCATTGGCCATCATCAAAGAAGAACTCCAAATCAAAGAGGAACTCCAATGCGCAACAACAACGCCGAGCCTCCCTCGTGTCTGAAACCTCCACTCTTCATGATTGGTCGGAACGCTAGAGGAAACTGGGTGGTCCAAGATCAAAACGGGGTCCGCGGCGGCCTCTTCGTCGATCGCGCCGAGGCGCTCCGATACGTTCGACTTGAAAACGGAAATCAGCCTGGGGCCGTTGTCGCTGTTTCGGGCGTCCTCGAACTTGACTTGACCGGCAAACCGGCGACGGCCGCGCGGCCCGCGGACTATACGACGCACGAGCGCCGGGTGGCCTGACTGCCGCTCTTAAGGGGGCCAATTCAGCCAAAGTGATTGAGCTCGCATTCGCCGTGAGACCACGATGCCCGCCATCGGCCGCCATGTCGCGAAATTGTCGGGCTACGCACCCGCATTGCCGACNNGGGGCGACGGCACTTGTCGTCTGCGGGACGACGGGTGAAGCGACAACGTTGACGCCTAACGAGCAAAGCGAACTCGTCCGCATCGCGGTCGGCGTGTCATGCGGTCGGGTGCCGGTCATCGCCGGAGCGGGCTCGAACGCGACGGATCATGCGATTGCGTTGACCAAAGATGCGGAAGCGATCGGCGCCGACGCGGTCTTGTCCGTCGTGCCTTACTATAACAAGCCGACACAGGCGGGCCTTTACGCCCATTTCCGCGAAATTGCCGCCTCGACCGGGATGCCGGTCATCCTTTACGACGTTCCGTCGCGTACGGCATGCGGCCTTGCCGATGCCACGATCGCGCGGCTTGCCGAGCTGCCGCGGATTATCGGCCTCAAGGACGCCAGCGGNNTCGGGTGATGATGCGCTCGGCTTGGCCTTCCTGGCGCAGGGCGGCGACGGTTGCATTTCGGTCACGTCAAATGTCGTGCCCGGCCTGTGCCGGAACATGTTCTTGGCCTGGCGGCAGGGACCGGCAGCGAGAGCGCAGCGCCTCGCACGCCCGATCGCGCAACTGACTGCCGCGCTGTTTTGCGAGACAAATCCCGTTGCGCTCAAATACGCACTGAGTCTATTTGGGTTGATGTCGCCCAAGGTTCGCCTGCCACTCGTGGAACTGAGCGATCAATACAAGCCGGGAATCGCCGCCATCCTGGCCGGATTATGCGACACCTGCCCGGAGGCGTTGATCGGAAGGATCGGCGGTCCCATCCGTGCCAGCCGCCGTGCTATGGTGGGCTAAGCCGCCATTTCATCGCAGTTTTGTGACAAACGGCTCGTGTATCCCGGGCGAAATGCTTGCGGGTAGATTCATAGCCGGTCACTTGCTGCCCGTCGTCATGTCGGTCGGCGGTGGCGGATCATCGCTGGAGCGGGAATGAAGAGCATATATCTGGATCTGACTTCGATCTTGAACCATGCGCTCGAACGCGCGTCGGAGAATCTTTCGTTCAATAAACTGCTCGTTCAAATTGGCGTCGATCCCAGCAACATCACGTTCGACGCAGTCGTCCAGCGGCTCGCTGACATCATCGTAGCGAACATCAATGTCGCCAGCATGTGCGCCCTGGTCGGCGCGGGCTTTTATGCCGCGACGATGCTGATGCGAACCATGGTGCCGCTGCGCGTTTTCGGCATCATCAGTGCCTTGTTCTTCATGGCTTACGGAGCGTTTGCGGGCGCGATCTCGACCTTTTTGATGTACCTGCTTTTGCTGCCCATCAACAGCTGGCGCCTCTATCAGATGCGCAACCTGGTCAAGCGAGCGCGCATCGCAGCCCAAGGCGATCTGTCAATGGATTGGCTCAAGCCGTTCATGAACCAGCGCGCCTATCGCCGAGGCGACGTGCTGTTTCGCAAAGGCCAGCCGGCCAACGAGATGTACCTGACGGTCACCGGAAAATTCCTCGTGACCGAAATCGGTGTCGAACTGCCGCCCGGGCGTCTTATGGGAGAACTCGGTTTCATCACTCCCAATAACAAAAGGACGCAGACCGTCGAATGTATCGAGAGCGGGGAGGTGCTGACCGTCACCTACGACCGGCTGCTCGAAATCTACTTCGAGAACCCGGAGTTCGGCTATTACTTTCTCCGTCTCGCCAGCGATCGTCTTATCCAGAACATTGCGCGTCTTGAAGGAATCATCGAGCAGAACAAGGCCAAGCTGCCGGCGGCATCACAAGAGACAGCTCGCGAGATCGAATCTGAGGTCTGAACGCCGGCCTGGAACTAATCCGATGGCGGCAGGATCATTGCGGCCGGGCGTCCCGTTGAATCGGCTCCGCTTGGCCCGTGCCGACATCAAGAATCTTTTCCACCGGCGGCTCGGTTCGGTTCCACCAGCCGCCGCCGA
>PMSP01000257.1 GCA_003168315.1 Opitutaceae bacterium | reverse complement strand
TCAGCAACATCCTGGTGCTCCCGAGCGGCCAGATCATGCTCGGCGGAGAGTTCATCACGGTCCAGCCGAACGGGTCCACCGGGGCCATCCAGTGCGACTTCCTCGCCCGGCTCAACACCGACGGCTCGCTCGACACGAGCTACATTATCAACCCGCTGCAGAACGTCACGGCCATAGCCTACCAGCCCGACGGCAAGCTGATCATCGGAGGGACGTTCTCCCAGGTGTTCCCCGAGAACAACCTGAGCGCGAACGCCGTGCCGTACGTGGCCCGGATCAACACCGACGGATCCGTCGACGGCACCTTCATCCCGAACCCGAACCAGGCGGTCAACGCCATCGCGGTCCAGCCCGACGGCGACGTGATCCTCGGCGGCTACTTCACGAGCCTCCAGCCCCTGGATGCGTCGACCTCCGTCCCGCGGAACTTCATCGCGCGGGTCAATTCGTTCGGCGTCCCCGACGCGACGGTCGCCCCGGACTCGGTCGGCACCGTGTTCGCCTCGGCGCCGTTGTCCAACGGCCAGATGCTGGTCGGCGGGTCCTTCCTCAGCATAGGCGGCGTGACCCGCAGCTACCTCGCGCGCCTGAACGCCGACGGCTCCCTTGACACCGCGTTCACGCCGACGATCAACGGGCCCGTCCAGGCGATCGTCCTGCAGCCGAATGGCCAGATACTGATCGCCGGATCCTTCAACGGGGTCGACGGCGTCACCGTGGGCAATGTCGCGCGCCTGAATCCCGACGGGACCATCGACGGCGCGTTCAACCCGAACGTGAACTCAAACGTGATCGCCATGGCGCTCACCTCCAACGGGCAGATCCTCATCGGCGGCGGCTTCACGCTCCTCGCCCCCAACGGGTCCACCACGGGCTACGCGGTCAGTGACCTGGCGCGCCTCAATGCCGACGGAACGGTCGACCTCACGTTCAATCCCAGCCCGAATGGCGGCGTGTTCGCGATCCAGGTGCTGTCGGACGGCAGGATCTTGATCGGCGGCGGCTTCACCGCGATCGGCACGGCGACGCGCGGCTACATCGCCCGCATGCTGCCGACGGGACTCCTGGACACCCAGCCCTTCGACCCCGAGGCCAACCTGCCCGTTTACGCGATCGCCGTGCAGCCGAACGGCCAGATCGTCATCGGCGGCTCGTTCACGGCGCTCCTGCCCCAGACCGGCAAGGCCGGGGCCGCCGTCACGACGACCAACACCCCCTACGGGGCCCAGACCGTCCTGCCGGCGCCGGGCACGGACGCGACGACGCCGATCTATGTGAATCACCTCGCAAGGCTGAACACGGACGGGACCCTCGACACGACGTTCTTTCCCGACCCGGACAGCGACGTCCTCACCCTCGCGCTCCAGTCCGACGGCTCGATCCTGATGGGCGGCCTCCTGACCTCGTTCGCGCCGAACGGCGCGACGACCGGGATCGTCCGCAACTACATCGGGAAGGTCGGGAGCAACGGCGCGATAGACCCGACCTTCAACCCCAACGCGAACGCACTCGTGAACACGATCAGCCTTCTGCCGAACGGGAACATCCTGGTCGGGGGGACCTTCACGACGATGCAGCCCGACGGGGCCGCGCAGCCCTCCTTCGTGAACCACGTCGCCGTCCTCAACCCGAACGGGACACTGAGCCCGGCCTTCACCGCCGGGACCAACCCCACGCTCACCGGGCAGGTCAGGACGTTTGCCCAGCAGCCCAACGGGCCCGTGATCTTCGGCGGGTCCTTCACCGCCCTGGGCGGCGCCCCGGCGCCCTACCTCGCCCGCCTGAACGGCGACGCGTCGCCCGACACCACGTTCAACTCGGCGGTGGACGGCCCCGTGAATTCCATCGCGGTCCTGCCGAACGGCGCCTCGACGGAGATCCCCTCGAACTCGGGCGTCTGGCTCGAGTCGGACGGCCGGGTGCGGCATTCCTACTCGGCGTCCTCCAACGGCGAGGTGGTGACCTCGGTGCAGCAGCCNNCCTAACGGCCAGGTCCTCATCGGGGGGCTCTTCACGAATTTCGCCGGCGTCTCCGGCCTGGCGAACCTGGTCCGCCTCAACGTCGACGGCACCGTGGACACGACCTTCAACCCGACGCCGAGCGGCGTCGTCAGCGCGATCATCGTGCAGCCGGACGGCAAGATCGTCATCGGCGGCGGCTTCACGAACGTGGACGGCGTCAACAATGCCTACATCGCCCGCCTGAACTCGGACGGGACGCTCGACACCGCCTTTGCCCCGCAGCCCAACCTGCAGGTCCTCGCCCTAGCCCTGGCGCCGAACGGGCAGATCCTCGTCGGCGGCGACTTCACGACGCTCGTGCCGACGAGCACTTCCGCCACGGTGTCCAACGTGGGCTTCGTCGCCAGGCTGAACACGGACGGGACGGTCGACTCGACGTTCAATCCCGACCTGAACGGGCCGGCCTATGCGATCATCGTCCTTCCGTCCGGTCAGATCATCATCGCGGGGTCGTTCACGACGATCACCCCGAACGCCGGCCCGACGGTATATGACGTCCAGGACCTTGCGCGCCTGAACGCCAACGGCACGGTCGACACGGGCTTCTACCCGGACCCCAACTCGCCGATTTCCGCCGCCGTGGCGCTCCCGAACGGCCAGCTCGTGGTCGGGGGAACCTTCACGGCCTTCGAGCGGAACGCGAACATTCCCAACGTCACGCCCGACAACCCGGTCGACAGTAACTTCATCGCCCGCATCAACACCGATGGCACGGTCGACACCTCGTTCGACCCGAACCCGAACGGCGGCCTGACCGCGATCGCCCTCCAGCCCAACGGCCAGATCGTCTTCGGCGGCAACTTCACGACCGTCCAGCCGAACGAGAAGGGGGTCGCCTCGGACCGCTCAGACATCGCGCGGGTGAACTCCGACGGCTCCATCGACCCCTCCTTTGACCCGTCGCTGAACGGCGTGGCGGACACGATCTCCGTCCTCTCGGACGGATCCCTTTTCGTCGGCGGCAACTTCACGGAGATCCAGGTCGGCGGCGCCGTTCTGATCGGCGGCAGCTTCGCCCACGTCGGCGGCACGTCCGCCTCGAACGTCGCCCGGCTCAATGCCGACGGCTCCTACGACTCGTCCTTCGTCGCCAGCGCCGACGGTCCCGTCAACGCGATCGTCCCCCTGTTCAACGGGACGGCGTACATCGGGGGCTCTTTCGCCAACGTCGAGGGGCAGCCGCGGGCGGACGTCGCGCGCCTGGACGCCGACGGGACGTTTGACAGCTCGTTCAACGCGGCGGTCAACGGCACGGTGAACGCGATCGCGCAGCAGCCGGACGGCCAGGTCATCCTCGGCGGCTCCTTCACGAATGCGGGCGGCCAGAACTCGCCGAACCTCGTGCGGGTGGGCCCGGCGGGGACGCCGGACGCCTCCTTCGCCGCGTCGGTCAACGGGACCGTCGACGCTGTGGTTGTGCAGCCCAACGGCCAGGTCGTCATCGGGGGCTCCTTCACCAATGTCGACGGCCTGCCGGTGGGCGGGGTGGCGCGGGTCAATCCCGACGGCTCCGTCGACACGTCTTTCAACCCCAATTCGAACGGGACCGTGCAGGCGGTCACGCAGCAGGTCGACGGGACCTTCTACCTCGCCGGGACCTTCACGATGATCGGCGGCCAGGCCATACCCTTTGCCGCCCATGTCTTCTCGGACGGCGCGGTCGACACCGGGTTCGTCCCGGCCCCGAACGCAGTCGTCAACGCGGTCATGGTCCAGCCGGACGGCAAGGTCTTCCTCGGCGGAGGCTTCACGGTCGCGGGCGGCCTGTCGCGCATCGAGATCGCCCGCTTTACGCCTCCGTCGATCGTGACGCAGTCCATCTCCGTGAGCGCCGACCAGTCCACCCTGACCTGGACCCGGACCGGGGGCGCCCCCGCCTTCTCCGCCGTCGGGTTCGAGGAGACGACGGACGGGACCCATTGGGTTTCCGTCGGCCAGGGAACGACCGCGGACGGGATGACCTGGCAGCTGACCGGTGTCCCGCCGACCGGGTCGACCCTCTTCCTGGTCCGGGCGACGGGCGTCAGCCCGTCCTCCCAGTTCAGCTCCTCGGGCCTCGACCAGGCGCTCTACCTCGCGAACTCGTCCGCGACGCCGGTCGTCAATTCCGTCCCCGTGACCAATGGCACCTCCGGGACGCCGCTCGCGTTCACGGTCACGGCGACCCAGTCGCCCACCTCCTTCTCAGCCTCCGGGCTGCCCCCGGGGCTCGCGATAAACCCGGCGACCGGCGTCATCTCCGGCACCCCGATCGGAACCGGCACCTACAGCGTGGTGGTCACCGTGGGCAACACGAGCGGCTCGACGGTCTCGGCACTCACGATCACGATCGGGTCCACCGGCGCGACCCGCTTCTCGCCCGCCTCGACGTCGGCGGCCAACCGCCTCCTCAACCTGTCCTCGCGCGCGGAGCTGAACGGGAACCAGGTCCTGATTGCCGGCTTCGTCATCTCGGGAACGGGACCGAAGAGCGTGCTCCTGAGGGCGGTCGGCCCCGGCCTGAAGGCCTTCAACGTGCCCGGCGTCATGCTGACCCCGGAGCTCCAGCTCTACTCGTCCACCGGCGCCCTCATGAACGACACGACCGCGTGGGGAGGCAGCAGCGCCCTCTCGGCCGAGTTCGCCCAGGTCGGGGCCTTTGCGCTCCAGCCGACAAGCGCCGATTCCGCCCTTTCCGTCAGCCTCCAGCCGGGCAGCTACACGATCCACGTGTTCGACCACTCCGGCACCGGGGGAGTCGTGCTGGCCGAGATCTATGACGCCAGCGCGTCGCCGATGACGGCCCCGCAGAGGCTGATCAACATCTCGGCCCGCGGGACGGTCAGCCCGGGCGCGGGCGCCCTCATCGGCGGGTTCGTTATCTCCGGCAGCTCGACGAAGAGCGTCCTCATCCGCGGCATCGGTCCGGGGCTGTCCGAGTTCGGCGTCGCCGACGCGATCGCCGACCCGGTCCTGAGCGTCTTTGACGAGAACGGCACCCTTGTCGCGCAGAACTTCGCGTGGAGCAAACAGACGATCACGGGCGCGGACCAGGCCACGATCAGCGCGCAGGACCTCACCACCACCGAGTCGAGCGTCGGCGCCTTCGCGCTTTCGGCGCTCAGCCCCGACACCGCGCTGATAGCCAACCTTCCCCCGGGCGCCTACACCTTCCAGGTGACGAGCGCCAGCGAGGCGATGGGCGAGGCCCTCGGCGAGGTCTACGAGCTACCCTGATCCGGGGCGTCACCAGCTGTCCGAGCGGAACGGGGGCGCCGGCAGGCCGGCGCCGTTGAACAGGTTGGCCTCCGTGGCGTTGCGCCACGCGTAGCGCACGGCGACCGGCTGGCGGACCGCCCTCGAGCGGGCCACCACCGTGTCGCCCTCGATCGATGCGACCGCCGGATGAAAGACCCGGTCGGCGCCCGCGACCTCAAACGACTGGAGGGGCTTGCCCGATGCCGTCAGCCCCTCGCCCGCAAACAGGAAGTGGACGCGGATCGCGCCACCCTCGGCGGAAGCCCCGCTGAAGGCGGGCCCGGAGAAGTCGACGGGGATCGCATAGGCATCCGCCTTGGCGATCAGCGCAAGGCGCCTCGCCACCTCGGGGCTGCCGGTCCCGGCGATGTCCATCGTGACGGCCTGTCCCGTGCCGGGAAGGGAGAGCGCCGCGGACTGGGCCTCGCGGAGTCGCGCCCACCCGTCGCCCATGGCCTCAACCGGCACCTGGACTCCCGGGAGCTGCGTCCAGAGGAAGGGGAAGTCGCCCTCCCCCGAGTGCGCCCGCCACGCCGCGATCAGGGCGGGGAACTGGCGGGCGTAGTCGGCGGCGCGCCCGACGTTCGCCTCGCCCTGGGACCACACGACGCCCCGGAACGCATAGGGAAGGAGCGGCTGGATCATCCCGTTGAAAAGGGACCCGGGAACCCACGGGTCCCCTCCCGCCGCGGAGGGCGATGTGCCGTGGCCATTCGAATAGCCCGGGAAGGCGCCGAGCGCCGCCGGGCTCATCCAGGACTCAATCGGCGTGCCAGCCCACGAGCTGTCGATGATGCCTACCGGCACGTCCAGTCGCGCGAGGAGCTCCCGGGCGAAGAAGTAGCCGATGGCGGTGAACTGCCCGGCCGTCGCGGGGGAGCAGGGGGACCATTCGCCCCGGGCGGACTCGGCCGGCACTGCCGCCGCCTGGTGCTCCACCTTGAACTGCCGGATGCGCGGATAGCGGGCGGCCGCGATCTCGCGGGACGCCCCCTCGGAGTGGCCCAGCGGGAATTCCATGCCGGAGCCGCCGGAGCAGAGCCAGACCTCGCCGACCAGGATGTCGTGGACCGTCGCCACGGACCTTCCCGCGACCGTCAGGTCGGCTCCCGTGGCATTCGCTGGGAGCGGGGCGAGGACGGCGATCCACCGGCCGTCGGATCCCGCCTTGGCCCCCACCGACTGGCCCGCGAAGGTCACGACGACATGCTCGCCCGGGGCCGCGCTTCCCCAGACGGGGACGGGCTTGTCACGCTGGAGGACCGCGTGGTCCCTGAAGAGCGGGGCAAGCGCGAGCGCCGGCGCCGCGGCGAGCGGGGCGGCGGCCGCGCAGGCGGCGACGGCAACGCACAGGAGTCGGATGGGGGGCATCGAGACTCCGTAGGAGGCCCGAGCCGCGTCAGGGTTCAAGGAGTTTTCAGGGGAGGCGCCTTCGTGGCGGCGAGGAACGCGTGGAGCTCTGCGGAAAGGCGCGGGCCGAAGCCGTCCACCTCGGCGATCTCGGCGGACGTGGCTGCGCGAAGGCGCTCGATGCTGCCGAACCCGTCCATCAGCGCCGCCCGCCGGACCGGCCCGAGCCCGGGAAAGTCGTCCAGGAGGGACTCCCGGATCTTCCTTGAACGCAGGTCGGAATTGTAGGTGTTCGCGAAGCGGTGCGCCTCGTCCCTCAGCCGCTGGAGGAGCCTGAGGCCAGGATGGTCGAGGGGGATTTCGAGCTGGGGGCGCCCGTCGGGAAAGACGATCGTCTCCTTCTTCTTCGCCAGGCCGACGAGCGGCGGCGGCTCGAGGTCCAGCGCGACGAACGCCTTGAGGGCGGCGCCGACCTGACCGCGCCCCCCATCGATCACGACCAGGTCGGGAAACGCCCTCCCCTCGTTCCGGAGCCTTCGGTAGCGGCGCCCAACGACCTCCTCCATGGCCCGGAAGTCGTCATTGCCCATGAAGCCCTTTATCCGGAACCGGCGGTAATTGTCGCGGTCGGGCCTGCCGTCGGCGAAGCGCACCATCGAGGCGACGACGAATGTCCCGGAGATATGGGAGATGTCGAAGCACTCGATCGTCGAGGGCGGCGACGCAAGGCCCAGCGCCTGCTGGAGCGAGACGAGCGCCGGCTCGTTCGCGCTCAGCGCCGTGGGATCGGTCCGCTCGAAGCGCCGCGGCCTCTCAAGCGTCTTCTCGAGCGCGAGCACGATGTCGCGAAGGGCCGCCGCCTTCTCGAACTCGAGGCGCCCGGAGGCGGAGGACATCTCGGCCCGCAGGGAAGCGAGCCATTCGCGGGATTTCCCCTCCAGGAAGGCGCAGGCCTTCTCCACGCGTTCGCGGTACTCGGCCGGGGTGACCGAGTTCGGGAAGCCGTAGATCTCCGCCCGCACGTCGTCGTAGAGCTGCCAGGAGCCGTCGGGAAGCTTCTGGGGCGTGCCGTCGCTCAGCAGGATCCCGAACTGGCGCCGCATCTGGGCAAGGGCCTTGCGGAGCGGGCCGCTGTGCGCGAACGGCCCGAAGTACCTCGACTGGTCGTCCTTCCTGATGCGGACGAAGCGGAAGCGCGGCAGTTCCTCGCGCGGGTCCACGCGGACGAGGAGGAAGCGCTTGTCGTCCGTGAAGTCCGTGTTGTAGCGGGGCTTCCACTGCTTGATGAGCTTGCCCTCAAGGAGGATCGCCTCCGGCTCCGACTTGACGACCACGGCGTCGAAGTCGGCGATCATCTCGACCAGGGCGCGGATCTTGGGGTGGAGCGTGAAGGCCCGGGACGGCTGGAAGTACGAGGACACCCGCTTCTTGAGCGCCTTCGCCTTGCCGACGTAAATTATCCTGCCTATCCGGTCCTTCATCAGATACACCCCGGGTCGGTTTGGCAGCTGCCGCACCTTCTCCTTCAAGGTTGGTGGCACCCCGCTTTCTGAGTCGTCGGCTGGCATTTTCCCCAGATTAGCCTAATTTCAACGGCCGCAAAGCATGCTTTCGCCCAACCTTCGGTAACACGCTTGAACAAGCCCGCCCACAAGCTCCGCTACGAGCTCCTGACCATAGGGGACGAGCTCCTGCTTGGGCTCACCGCCAACGGCCATCTGGCCTTCATCGGGTCGCAGCTCGGCGCCCGGGGGATCGAGCTCCGACGGAACGTGACGGTAACCGATGATGCGGAGGACATTGCCGGGCAGTTCAGGGAAAGCTGGGCGCGCTCGGACGTCGTCCTGACCACGGGCGGCCTGGGGCCGACCTGCGACGACCGCACGCGGGAGGCCATCGCCGGCGTGCTTGGGCAGAAGCTCGTCTTCGACCCGGAGATCGAGAGGCACATCCTCGACCGCTTCGCCCTCTTCGGAAGGAAGATGACCCCGAACAACCTGAAGCAGGCCCACCGCTTTGAGCACGGCAGCGTGCTGCCCAACGGGAACGGCACGGCCCCGGGACTCTGGGTCGAGCAGGATGGCAAGGTGCTCTGCATGATGCCCGGTCCGCCGAACGAGCTTCAGCCCATGTTCACGGAGCAGGTGCTGCCGCGGCTGGCCGCGCTCGGCCTCGTGCTTGAGCGGGAGGCCTATGTGCAGCTGCGGACCGCGGGCATCGGCGAATCCATGCTCGAGACCAAGCTTCAGCCCGTCTTCGACCGACACGGATCAGGGCTCGGCATCGCGTTCTGCGCCCACTCGGGCCATGTCGACTGCCGGCTGAGCTCCCCGGGGGGCGAGCTCGGGCTGGACGAGATCGCCGGCATCGCGGAGGAGTGCGTCCGCCTCCTGGGCGAGGATTTTGTGACGCGGGGCGACGACTCGCTCGCGAAGGTGTGCGCCGACCTCCTCCGCGCCCAGGACAAGAGGGTGGCCGTGGCGGAGACGGCGACGGGCGGGCTCCTCGCCAACGCGTTCACCGACATCTGCGGGGCCTCAAAATTCTTCTCCGGAGGATGCGTCTGCTATTCGAACGACTCGAAGATGCAGCTCCTGGACGTCCCCGAATGCCTCCTCATGCAGCACGGCGCCGTGAGCCCCGAGGCCGCGGTGGCCATGGCCACGGGGGCCGCCGAGAAGCTGGGGGCCGACTATGCCCTGGCGATCACCGGATTCGCGGGTCCCTGCGGCGGCCCCAATGAGAATCCCGTCGGCACGATCTTCGTGGCCCTCCACGCACCCCACGGCGTCTGGTCCCGCAAGCTCAGCTATCCCGGCCCGCGGACGACCGTGAAGCAGCGCGCCGTCAACGCCTCGCTTGACTGGCTGAGGCGCGAGCTTGTCCGCGCCCAGAACGGCGCAACCGTGCCGACGAAGCGCCAGGGCGTCATGCAGTAGCCGCCCCCTGGGCCATGAGGCTCCGGAGCGCGGCGAGGTATTTTTCACGGGTCTTGGCGATGACCGCGGCGGGCAGCCGGGGCGCGGGAGGCTTCTGGTCCCAGGAGAGCCTGAGGAGGTGGTCGCGGACAAACTGCTTGTCGTAGCTCGGCGGCGACTGGCCGGGCCGGTAGCTTTCCACCGGCCAGTATCGGGAGGAGTCCGGGGTCAGGACCTCGTCGATGAGGACCAGGTTTCCCGCGGAGTCGGTCCCGAACTCGAACTTGGTGTCCGCCAGGATCATGCCGGCCGCGCGCGCCCGCTCGTGTCCGAACCGGTAGAGTTCCAGGCTCACTGCCTTCGCCCTCTCGTAAAGCGCGGCGCCGACCTCGGCGGCCCCGCGGGCGTCGTCGATCGCCTCGTCATGGCTCCCCTTCGCGGCCTTCGTGGTCGGCGTGAAAATGGGCTCCGGCAGCTGGTCGGCCTGGCGCAGCCCGGCGGGTAGCGCGATCCCGCAGACCGAGCCGGACTCGCAGTAGGACTTCCACCCGCTCCCCGCAAGGTAGCCCCGCACGACGCACTCGATGGGGAGCGGCCGGAGTTTGCGGACGACCATGCTGCGCAGCCGGAGGTCCATCGAGTCGATGCCCCAGCGGCTGAATTGCGCCGCCTGGTCCGGCAAAAGATGGTTCGCGATGATCCCGGATGTGCGGGCAAACCACCACAGGCTCATCTGGGTGAGAAGGATGCCCTTGCCGGGGATCCCATCGGGCAGGATCACGTCGAACGCCGACAGCCTGTCCGAGGCGACGAGGAGCAGGGCGTCCCCGAGATCGAGGATCTCGCGGACCTTGCCGGACGCGATCTGCGGGAAGGGAGCCTCCACCAAGGTCACCGCGTTCGCCGGGAGCGCGGCCTCGATTTCGGCAAAGGTCATCACCCGACAATTCCGCCGGGCCTTGTGGGGTCGAGACGGAAAAATGCTCTTGCTTGGGCCATGCCTCGGCCTAGGTTGCCCGATCCCGCGCTACGTCCCCATCGTCTAGCCCGGTCAGGACACCACCCTTTCACGGTGAGAACCGGGGTTCGAATCCCCGTGGGGACGCCAGGGATATTGCTGCTGAGTGACTAGCCAAAGTATTGTGCACCCCGTGGGGGCCCAACAACAGGAAACGAAAGGAACCTAGGTGCATTCCGATGCAATCAAGGACTGGGTGGAAGAGCACCCCGCGATCAAATCGAAGATCGAAGAGCGCATGAGCAACGTGTGGAGGCAAACCGTGAACGGGTGTTCATCAACGCTGCGAAGACGGAAGTCATGAACCAGACGGTGCGGCCCGTTGGTAACGGTGATCGTCCGGAATTGCAGGGGATTCCTGGACAGCGGGTGCTTAGGCGGTGGCATCCGCTGGAAACTACAGCCCGAAGATTGCGCAGTCATTCCGAAGCGGCACGTAGCTGACTAGCCATAGACTCCATAGCGTCGAACTCGCTGGATGGCTGCCTGCCTTATTGTATTTCCTCGATGCACTCCTCGACTGCCGGGTGAAGGCGCGGCCATTCCGGGTCTTTGCAGTACGACCTCGGCTGCATGATCTGGCCTCGGAAACGGCTCTCGTAATCGTTGGCGTAATAATATTCCTCGTCGCGGGTCATTACGCCCCGATACTTCGCCGCCAGAGTCTCATCGAACGCAGTCTCGAAGCGACTTTCCAATCTGACATTGGCCGGTTCGCGATAAAACGCGTGGGCGGCATCAATCAAGTGCGCGAAGCGGCCGGGCGGAAGATTCTTGTCGGTCTCCG
>PMSP01000119.1 GCA_003168315.1 Opitutaceae bacterium | reverse complement strand
AGGCGATCACGGCCGTCGATACCGAGGCCGGCCTCATCCGGGCGAGCTTCGACGGCGAGAAGCATGAGTTCACGCGCGGCGAGATGGGCGACCTCGCCCTCGCGTACACGATCAGCATCCACAAGTCCCAGGGAAGCGAGTACCCGGTCGTGGTCGTCCCGCTCCTCAAGGCGCACTTCATGATGCTCCAGAGGAACCTCCTCTACACGGCGATCACCCGCGGGCGCACGAAGGTGTTCATCGTCGGCGAGCCGGCGGCCTACGCGATGGCGGTCAGGAACGGCGAGTCGAAGCTGCGCGTCACCCACCTTCGGGAGAAGCTCGCGGCCGCGCCCGCGGCCTGATTACTTCCCGAGCTTCCTGAGCGCCCGGTTCACCTTGTCGAGGTCGCACGTGCTGGGGTCGTACTCGGGACCGAGCCACCCCAGCCACTCCCGCCCCAGGTCGGAGGCAGGCTCCTTCAGGCAGGCCAGCATGTCGTTGAAGGCCTCGAGCCCCCCGCAGTCCTCGGGCGGCCCGGCGCGCTCGCCGGCGACGCAGACCGGGTAGTAGAGGCCCTTGGCCGCCACCGCCGACTTCTCCACCCGGACGTCCACCCGCCATCCCTCGCCTATCTGGTACTCATAGGACATCCGGTCGCGGTGGACCAGGTTCAGGTCCGCGAGCGTCACGTCGCGGTCGTCCTCGACGATCAGTTCGTCGCGCTTGACCGGGTTCCCGAACTTGAGGTCGTCGAGCGCGAAGGCGTGCGTCTGGTAGTCGAACCAGTCGAACGCGATCTGGATCGAGTCGTGGAGCCGCGACAGCCACATGGTCTCGCGGACGAGGAGGCGCCTCCACACCCGCGGCTGCGTGCCGACGACGACCAGGCGCAGGAACAGCACCCGCGCCGCGGGCCGCTTCCCGCCTGCGCCCTTTCCCTCGAGGAGTGAGATCATCCGTAAAAGTGGAGCGGGAGGCCCGGCGGCGCGCGAAAGGAAATGCGGCCCGGGATGCGCCCTGGGCCGCCCGCCGCCGTCCGCGGCGGACTCTAGTGGGGCGCCGGGGCGGCGTCCCCGGCCTTCGCGACCCGCCGGTCCCCCGAGGGAAGGGTGATGATGGTCAGGTCGGCCTGCGGCTCGGCCGCCGCGGAAGAGGCGGTGCCGATCTTCACGTCGGAGAAGACGGCGGTCTCGAAGGCGTTGTCGTCGTGCGCGGACACCGCCAGGCCGACATAGACGGGATCGGACAGGTGGAGGTTGAAGGAGGCGCCCGAGGGCTTCGGCTCGCCGCCGTTGTAGCCGACCGAGAGGTAGACCGTGTCCCCGATCCGGTCCAGCCGGACCCGCGTCGGCGAGTCGGTCATGCACTCGATCTCCTTCGTCATGCCGCCCTCGGCGTCGCGGAACTGGAGGGAGGTCAGCCCGCTGCCGTGCTGCGCCACGTCGACGTAGGCCGAGCCGGTGTTCAGGTTCTGGCGGATGACGAGGCACGCCTTCCTGTGCGGCTGCGTGCTCGTCCCGATGAAGGCGATGTCGGCGGCGACCGAGAAGTCCCCGGAGCGCCTTTTCCAGACGTAGTGCATGGCGTCCGTGTTGGTCCACATGTTCGCGCCGGCGGCGGCGATCGTGTACGTGTCCTTGGACGCGTCGTAGACGGCCGTGCCGGGCCTGCTGACCGAGCCGATGTCGCCGTGGTCCTTGAACAGGCCAAGCTCGCCCTCGGCTCGCGCGAGCGGCGACATGAGGAGGAATGCGCCGAGGAGGATTCGTGTGGAGTTCATTTTGGGGTGAGGGAGCACAGCAGGTCGCGGCCCGCGACGGAAGATCATTTAATGTCACATGGCCGTGGCGCTTCTGAAAAAAAAGAATATCTTGAACTGGCCCGGCACCGGTCCAAATAATGTCACCTCCCCCGCCCGCTTAACCCCCAAGAACGGCCCATGACTGATCAGAATTACGACGCCATCGTTGTCGGCTCCGGAATCAGCGGGGGCTGGGCGGCGAAGGAGCTGACCGAGAGCGGCCTGAAGGTGCTCCTCCTGGAGAGGGGCGAGAACATAGAGCACATCACGGGGTACGTGAACGCGCTCAAGGCGCCGTGGGAGATCCCCCACCGCGACAGGATCACGAATAAGATCCGCGAGGAGCGCGCCGTCCTGACCCGAGACGGGTTCATGCACGAGGCGAACGCCTCGTGGTGGTGCAAGGACGCCGAGTCCCCCTATGTGGAGAAGAGACCCTTCAGCTGGTTCAGGGGATACCACGTCGGCGGCCGCTCCCTCATGTGGGGCCGGCAGAGCTACCGCTGGAACCCGTTCGACTACGAGGCGAACCTGAAGGAGGGGGTCGGCGTCGACTGGCCCATCCGCTACGAGGACATGGCCCCCTGGTACGACCACGCGGAGTCGTGGGCCGGGATCAGCGGGTCCCTGGAGGGCATGGCCCAGCTTCCCGACGGGAAGTTCCTGCCCCCGATGGAGCTGAACGTCGTCGAGAAGGACGTGGCGGCGCGGATCAAGGCGCATTATTCCGACTCGCGCCGCTTGATCATCGGGCGCGTGGCGAACCTGACCGAGCCCCACAATGGCCGGATCAACTGCCAGTACCGCAACAAGTGCGACCTCGGCTGCCCGTTCGGCGCCTATTTCAGCACGCAGTCGAGCACCCTGCCGGCCGCGGTGAAGACGGGCAACCTGACGCTGC
>PMSP01000173.1 GCA_003168315.1 Opitutaceae bacterium | reverse complement strand
CCTACGCGACATCGCTGACGGCGCTCGTCAATCCCGCGGACACGCGCGTGGACGGCGTCGCGGTCGAGAGCGAGGCCCGCGCGGCCGTCAGCCTCTGCCCGGTCATTCCCGAGTTCTGGATACGGCTGGGCACGGGCCTCGACATGGAGGGCCATTGGGCGGAGGGCGGCGACTGCTTCGTCCGTGCGCTCGCTCTTGGGCCCAACCGGCCCGATGTCTGGTACTACCAGGCCTATCACCTGAGCCTCGCCCGGAACCAGATGGGGCCGGCAATGGCTGCCGCAGGGATCTGCTTGCGTCTTGACCCTGGGTTCCCTCTTGCACAAGCATTGCGTCAACGATTGGGTGAACGGCTAAAACATCCGCCCTGAACGCCATTTCCATGCTCAACAAGACGCTGCTTGTCCTCATCTTAGGTCTTTTCACCGGCTTGGCGTCGGCCAGCGCCCAGACGCCAACCTCCACGCCCGCCAGGGTCAAGGGCCGTATTCTGGCCGCCCGCGTCCAGGGCCAGGTGACTGCCGTCGCCAAGGCGACCGGGGCGACAACGATCCTAAAGGACGGTGACTCGGTCACCGATCAGACGCGGATCGTGACGGGGGCCGGGGCCAGCGTCATCCTCGTGTTTTCAAACGGAGCGACGGTCGACATCGCCGGCGACTCGACGCTCGACATCGAGGATTTCGAGCAGGATCCCTTTGCCGAGACGGTCAAGGTCGCCGACCTGAAGCAGGAGCCGGGGACCTCGACGACAAGGCTCAGCCTGACCAAGGGCGAGCTGGTGGGGAAGGTCGTCCACCTCAACGTGGACAAGGGCTCGGAGTTCACCGTGCAGACGCCGGTCGGCGCGGCCGGCATCCGCGGCACCACCTTCATGATCGTCTACAACCCCGGCCCCAATGGCACGGCGACCTTCTCGATCGAGACATCGGATGGAAGTGTCGTCTTCACGACCGCGGCGGGGACCTTTGACGTGCCGGCGGGGCAGCAGATCACGGAGACGTTCGACATCAATTCGGGACAGCCCACCACGCAGATCCTCCTGACCGACCTGCCGCCCATCGAGGCCGCGCAGATCCAGGTGATCTCGCAGACCATCGTGCAGGCGTATCTGAACATCCTGTTCCCGCCCTTGGCTCCGCCGCCTGCGCCGCCCGCGCCGGGTGGGCCGCCGCCCGCGGGAAGCGACAGCTCCGCATCCGGAACGCCCTCGTCGCCGACGGCGTCGCCCCCGTCGACGACACCGGGCGCCGGCGGACCCTGACCGCAAATCTGCTTTCATTGCGGGTGCGCGCTGAATAGCGTCGGAGCCCGTGGCATCCCTGAAAAAGTCCGCGCTTTTCCGGCTGCGCTGGCTGCTTCTTGCGCCCATCCCGCTTGCTTGGTGCGTGATCGCGCACCTGGGCCTTCTCGGGTTTCTCGAGAACAAGGTGATCGACCTGCGGTTCCGCTACCGGGGCCCGATTGATTCCCCGGTCAACGTCATCTACCTGAAGATGGACTCGCTGTCCCTGGACGAGATCGGCGGGTGGCCCTGGAGCCGCGAGTACTTCGCGACCGTGGTGCAGACGCTGATCGACCGCGCGGGCGCCAAGGCGGTCGGCATGGACCTTGTCTTCTCCGACGAGGGCGTCGCCGAGGCGATCGATATAAAGAAACTGGTCGCCGGGAACCGGGCCCTCGGCGCCTTCCTGCGCCGGACCCCGTCGGCGATCGTGGGTGCTTCCTACACCGCCGGCGACTTCCGGGACATCAACGGCAAGATCCGGATCAGGGAATTTCCCGACGTGAGCCGGAGCGACCTGCCGCCGACAAGCCAGCTCGAGACCCCGGAGCTTCCCTCCTTCAATATCGGCTCCGGCAAGAAGTATTCCCCGCCCGGTGTTGCGCTGATCGACACGGTGGACGGCGGGACGCGCTGGGTGAGGCTCTATGCCCCTTCCGCGGCCCGGACCTACTACGCCATGGCCGTGGAGCTGGCGCGCATCTACTACGGGGTCGACAGGAATGACATCAGGATCACGGACGACCACATGGACCTCGTCCGAAAGGACGGCTCGGTCGCCGCCCGCATACCCCTCGTCCGCAAGCAGATGGTCGAGATCAACTGGTTCTCGCAGTGGGCGGACGCATCCCGCAACCCCGGGACGGGCTTCAGCGTCGTCTATGCCTACAGCAAGTTCCTCGATTCGGAAAAGCCCGAGGAGCGGGCGAGCGCCGAGGAGTTCTTCAGGCAGTTCAAGGACGCCGTGGTGATGATCGGTCCGACGGACAAGCTCCAGTGGCACGACGTGTCGCCCACGCCGCTCGACGAGGGCGACGTCCCGCGGGTGAGCGTGCACGGAAACCTCTTCAAGACGATCGTCTCGGGGAAGTACCTGCGCCGCCTGCCCGAGTGGGGGGCGTATGCCATCATCTTCGGGCTCTCGGCGCTCGTCACGCTCCTCGGCCTCTCGGGCGGCGGCCGCGCCGTCTTCACCAAGGTGATGGCGGTCCTCTCCGCGGTCCTCTACGTCGCGGTGGCCTTCCTCGTCTTCAAGACGAGCCAGATGATCATACCGGTGGTGGCGCCCCTCGGCGCCGCGGTCACCACCGGCGTCGTCGGCCTCCTCTGGCAGATCGTCGAGGAGCAGAAGCAGAAGGGGCGGATAAAGGGGATGTTCGGCGCCTACGTCTCCCCCGCGCTCGTGGCCCGGATGGTGGACTCCGGCGAGGAGCCCAAGCTCGGGGGCGTCGAGGAGAACATCACGGCCTATTTCAGCGACATCCAGTCGTTCTCGAGCTTCTCGGAGAAGCTTTCGCCGTCGCGCCTGGTCGAGCTGATGAACGAGTACCTGACCGCGTGCACGGACATCGTGCAGGCGGAGGGCGGGACGCTCGACAAGTACATCGGCGACGCCGTCGTGGCGATCTACGGGGCGCCCCTGGCGCTTCCCGACCATCCCCACCGCGCCTGCATCGCCGCCCTGCGCGTCCACCGGCGGGTCGACGAGCTCCGTGAGAAGTGGAGGCACGAGGGCGACCGCTGGCCCGAGATCGTGCACAACCTGCAGACCCGGATCGGGCTCAACACCGGCCCCGTCGTCGTCGGGAACATGGGAAGCCACACCCGCTTCAACTACACCATGATGGGCGACAACGTGAACATCGCGGCGCGCATGGAGAGCGGCGCCAAGAGCTGGGGCGTCTACTCGATGTGCACGGAGACGACCCGCCTCGAGTGCGAGAAGGTCGACGCGACGCGCATCCTCTTCCGCAGGCTCGGCCGCATCGTCGTCAAGGGGCGCACCCAGCCGCTCCCGATCCACGAGCTCGTCTCGCTCACCGAGCACGCCACCGACGCGATGCGGGAATGCGTCGGGATATTCGAGCAGGGGCTCGCCCGGTACTACGCCCGGGACTGGGACGGCTCGATCGCGCTCTTCAAGCGCTCGGAGCTCCTCGAGCCGAACGGACCGGGCAGGGCCGCCGGGACGAGCAACAATCCATCCCTCGTCTACATCGCGATCGCGGAAGGCTACCGCGAGGAGCCCCCTCCAATCGAATGGGCGGGCGTCTTCGAGATGAAGGAGAAGTGAGCCGGCTTCAGACGCTGATCCGGCCCCTGAGGTAGAGGACCCCCTTGCCGGCCATACGGACCCGGCTCCCGTCGAGCTCGCACCAGAGCTCGCCGCCGCGCCGGGAGACCTGTCTCGCGTGGAACCTCGACTTGCCGAGGCGCCTCGCCCAGTACGGGACGAGCGTGCAGTGGGCGGACCCGGTGACGGGATCCTCCGCGATGCCGGCGTCGGGCGCGAAGAAGCGGGAGACGAAGTCGCAGTCGGTGCCGGGCGCCGTCGGGATGATTCGCCCGGGGACGACGAGGCCCAGGGCGGCGAAGTCGGGCGCGAGCGCCCTCACGTCAGACTCGGTCGCATAGACGCACAGCCACATCCTCTCCGAGCGGAGGACCTCGGTCGGGGGGAGTCCAAGGCCGCTCAGCAGCTGCGCCGGGGGCTCGGCCGGCGACGCGGGGCGCGAAGGAAAGTCGAGCTCGAGGAGCTCCCCGCGCCGGGCGACCGACAACGGCCCCGACTTCGTGTCGAATATCACGGGCGACTCGACCTGGCCCAGCTCGCCGTACAGGACGTGCGCCGTCGCGAGGGTGGCGTGGCCGCACAGGTCGACCTCGACCGCGGGCGTAAACCAGCGAAGCTCGGCCCGCGCGGGACCCGTGCGCACGAAATAGGCCGTCTCGGAGAGGCCGTTCTCGTTGGCGATGCGCTGGAGGAGCGCGTCATCAAGCCATGAATCGAGGGGCACCACCGCTGCGGGATTGCCGCCAAACGTCCGGTCGGTGA
>PMSP01000037.1 GCA_003168315.1 Opitutaceae bacterium | reverse complement strand
AGGGCGCGGATCGCGGCCGCGCCCGGGGACGCTCAGCCGTTAGCGCTGCCCAGGCTCGTCGTCGACTGCAAGGCGTTGGCCGAGGCCTTTCCCACCGAGTCCGAGGACGAATCCTACACGCTGGAGGTCGGCGACTCCGCCGCGGTCCTGCACGCCCCGACGGACATCGGCGCCATGCGCGGGCTGGAGACCTTCCTGCAGCTCCTGCGCCGCGACACCGGGGGCTGGTCCCTCCCGCGAGTGGCGATCAGGGACAGCCCGAGGTTCCCTTGGCGCGGGCTGATGATCGACGTCGCCCGCCACTGGCAGCCGGCCGAGGTGATCGAGAGGAACCTGGATGCCATGGCCGTCGTCAAGCTGAACGTCCTCCATCTCCACCTGACGGACGACCAGGGTTTCCGGATTGAGAGCAGGACCCACCCCGAGCTCCAGGCCGGGGGATCCGACGGGCACTACTTCACCCAGGCCGAGATGCGGGGCATCATCGCCTACGCGGCAGACCGCGGGATCCGCGTCGTCCCCGAGTTCGACATCCCGGGGCACGCGACCAGCTGGGTCGTCTCCCACCCGGAACTCGCGAGCCTTCCGGGTCCCTACGGCATCGAGCGCCAATGGGGCGTGTTCAACCCCGTCCTCGATCCCACGAACGAGGCCACCTACGCCCTCCTCGGGGACTTCCTCGGCGAGATGGCGGCGCTCTTCCCGGACGCATTCATGCACATCGGGGGCGACGAGAACAACGGCGTGCAGTGGAATGCGAATCCCCGGATCCAGGCGTTCATCAGGGACAAGGGCCTCAAGGACAACGACGGGTTGCACGCGTACTTCAACAGGAGGATAGCCGCCATCCTCGCCAGGGGCGGCAAGCGTGTGGTCGGGTGGGACGAGATCATGGCCCCTTCCCTGCCGCGCGACTGCGTGATCGATTCCTGGCGCGGGACGGAGGCGCTCGCGGATTCCGCGGGCCTCGGCTTCGACGGCCTCCTATCGAACGGCTTCTACATCGACCTGTGCTACCCGGCCTCCGACCACTACCTGCCGGACCCGGTCCCGGCGTCGTCGGCGCTGACGCCCGCCCAGAAGGCTCATGTCCTCGGGGGCGAGGCGACGATGTGGTCCGAGTGGGTCACCCCGGAGACGATCGACTCCCGCATCTGGCCGCGGACGGCCGCCATCGCGGAGCGGCTCTGGTCGCCCGCGGATGTGAGGGATGTCCCGGAGATGTACCGGAGGCTCGCCGTCGTCAGCGACCGCCTGGCGGAGGCGGGCTCGCTCCACGAGCGCAACAAGCCCGTCATGCTGCGCCACCTGGTCGGGGAAAACCTCGGGGTGCCGGGGATTGGATCGCTCGAGACCGTGATCAGCCTCCTCGAACCCGTGAAGCACTATGACCGGGGCGGCATCCAGATCTGGAGCAACCAGCTGGTCCCGCTTGTCGGCCTCGCCGACGCGGTTGCCCCGGAGAGCGCGCGCTCGAGGGAATTCGCGGATGCCGTGGACGGCATGCTGTTCGCGCCGGGGGCGATCGACCGCGCCCCGGCGGACATGCTTGCCGCAAATCTGCGCTCGTGGGCCGGCGCGGGAAAGGAAGTCGCCGTCCTTGCCGACACGTACCCTGCGCTCCGGGAGGCCCTTCCCGCGGCCCATGCCCTCATCGACGCGGGCTCCATCGGCGCGGAGGCGCTGCGAGCCCTCTCGGCGGGGATCCCCCTGGGTGCGGAAAAGCTCGCGGGCGACCTTGCGGCGCTGGACAGGGACGCATCGCCCAATGAGTCGGCGACGCTCCTGCCCATCCTGAAGCCGCTCCGCATGCTGGTAGCCGCGGCCGCCAGCCAAGGCGGCCGGCCGGGCGCCCCCGATTCGGAGTGGCGCCTGCGGGTCGTCGCAATCGCCTTCCCGCCGCAGGTCGACGCAGTCTTCCCCGACAAGTAGTCCGCCAAAATACATGGCCCAAGCCGCTACCCCGATGGCCGACAATACCGGCTACAACAGATTCCTCCTCCTCGTCGCGGGCCTCGGGGGGCTCCTCTACGGCGTCGATGTCGGCATTATCGCCGGCGCCCTCCCCTACCTTGAGGCGACCTCGGGCTTCAACGCGGGCCAGCTTTCCTTCATCGTCGCGGCGGTGCTCCTCGGGAGCGTCATCTCCACCCTCTTCGCCGGCGTCCTCGCGGACTGGATGGGGCGCAAGTGGCTGATGGCGGCGAGCGGCATTCTCTTCGTCGCCAGCATACCCATCATAGCCCTGTCGCATGGCTACGGCTTCCTCGTCTCCGGGCGCCTCCTCCAGGGCGTGAGCGCGGGGCTGATCGGCGTCGTCGTCCCCCTCTACCTGGCCGAGTGCCTCGGCGCGTCCAGCCGGGGCAAGGGCACCGGGATATTCCAGTGGCTCCTGACGCTCGGGATCGTCGGCGCCGCCGGGATAGGGATGTATTTCAGCATCCGCGTGGAGCAGGTCGCTAAGCTGGGCGACGCGGCCCGGCTCCTCTCCTTCAAGGACACCGCGTGGCGGAGCATCTTCTGGGTTTCCCTGCCGCCGGGGATCCTCTTCGTCATCGGCAGCCTTGTCGTCGCCGAATCCCCGCGCTGGCTCCACCGAAGGGGAAGGACCGGCGACGCCCGCGCGGCGCTCCTCAGGTCGCGCTCCCCGGAGACGGCCGAGCTTGAGATCGCGGAGATGAACCGCGTCGCGGCCGCGGAGACCGCCAAGAGCGCGGGCGGCACGCTCCGGGAATCCCTCCTCAGCAGGAAGTATGTGATCCCGTTCCTCCTCGCCTGCGTGATCCTCGCCTGCAACCAGGCGACGGGCGTAAACTCCATCATCGGTTACAACACGAACATCCTCCTGCAGGCCGGGCTCACGGACGTGCAGGCGCACTGGGGCTACGTGGTCCTGACCCTCGTCAACTTCCTCCTCACGATAGTGGGCGTCCTCCTGGTCGACCGCAGGGGCCGTAAGTTCCTCCTCTCGGCGGGGACGGCCGGGATCATTGTCTCCCTGGTCGCGGTGGGCCTCATCTTCCGCTCGACGGAGAGGCTCCGTGTCGACTGCAGGGAGGCCCTCCAGGCGTCCGTCCTGCCGGACCAGACGCTCGACCTGCGATTTGACGGGGCCGCCGCGGCGCGCCTCCTCGGCTCCGGCGGCGACGCGGGCCGGGCCATCGCGGGAAACCCGGTCTCCCTCGTCGTGATCTACTCCTACGGCGACTTCCGGGCGGCGACAAACGTCGTCCGCTCCGATGACGCCACCGCCGCCCCGGTCGCGATCTCCAAGGATGGCTGCGTGCCGCCGAACAAGGTGGTCGCCTTCTTCTCGAACCCCTTCGCGAACCTCGCGGCGGCGCGAACCGCGCCCCTCAGGATCGAGAACGCCCTGGTCACCCCGGTCCCGAGCGAGCGCAACGGCTGGCTGACGGCGGCGTTCACGTTCTGCTTCATGGCCTTCTTTGCGGCGGGGCCGGGGGTCTGCGTCTGGCTCGCCCTCTCCGAGCTCATGCCGACCCGCATCCGCTCGAACGGCATGAGCATCGCCCTCCTCGTGAATCAGGCCGTCTCGACGTCCATCGCCGCCACGTTCCTGCCGACCGTCGGGAGGTACGGGTACTCGACTGTGTTCTTCGCGTTCGCGGCCTGCACCGTCGTCTATTTCGTGACCGCGGCCTTTTTCCTGCCGGAGACCAAGGGCAAAACGCTGGAAGAGATCGAAGCCCACTTCGAGGGCAAAGCGACCTGAAAGGAGAATCCAAATGAGCGGTCCCCAAAGGTTGGTGTCAGTTGTGTTGGCGTGCGCTTCGAGCGTAATCGTGGCTGGCGCCCAATCTCCGACAACGCGTGGCCCGGAAGTGAAGAAGCTGGCAGTAATGGTCGGCAGGTTCACAGTCGAAGACGAAGTGAAAGCCGGGGCAATGGGGCCGAACTCGCCAGCGACGAAATTCAGTGGCACTGACGAT
>PMSP01000017.1 GCA_003168315.1 Opitutaceae bacterium | reverse complement strand
AATTTGAACGATGCCTTGCGAAGGGGGAGGTGAGAGTGAGCTAGCTGCCCGTTCGATCGGTCACAGGCTGTACGCCAGCGGATGCTTGGGCTCGTAAAGCATGATGTCGTCCGCGCCGGGAACGGCCATCATGACCACGAGCCCGTACCCGTGATCCTGAACTTCGCCGCGGAACTCCGCTCCTTTGCCCTTCAGTTCAGTGATCGTGTGCGAGATGTCGTCGCACATCAGGGAGATCAGATGGTGCCGCGGCGATTCGTACGTCTTGCCATCGTAGACGCTGTGGGTCGGGTGGACGCCCATCTCGCTCCGCCCGGCCTTGAAGATCAGCCAACCCGCGCCTCCACCCTGCGCATCCTCGACGTAGGGCCAGCCGAGGACGTCGCGAAGGAATGCGCGCGTTGCGGGGGCATCGTCGGAATAAATCAGGGTGTGGATGCTGGTGATCATCAGACTGAATGGTTGAAATAACCTAAGACTGTGCGATTCCGGTCTATTGCCAATCACGAAGCCGTTCATCGCGCCGGAAATAGAAAATTGGACACCACCCGCCCAACTCGCAGCTTGACGCCGCCTGCCAAATTTGGACCGTTCTCCCTTCCGCTGTTCGCCCTCATCGTCTAGCGGCTAGGACGGGGCCCTCTCAAGGCCCAAACAGGAGTTCGATTCTCCTTGAGGGCACCAGCTTGGGTCTAGTCAAAAGGACCCGGGACTCACCACAATCTTCGTCCGGGGCATGACCCGGGCCGGGGATGTCACCTTCGACGTGCCGTGGAAGTCCGCGCCCAGGCAGGCAGCCGAGCTCGCCAGCGCAAGATAGCGGTCCGCTATTTCTTCTCCATCGCGGAGGGCTTCGCTGCGACATTGTCGGGCGTAGTTTTCTGGGCCTCAGCCGCAGCCTCCTCAGCAGTGGGCTCCTTCCAAGCGCCGCCATGAGCCGTAGGCGCAATGGCCACGATCAAGGGGAAGGGCTGAGTTGCCTGCATGGGTGGGTCACAAGGCAAACGAGTCGAAGTTCGCCACCCTGCCCTCGCGGACGTGCCGGTGGAATCCTCCCTCCGACCTTATCCGAACATAGTCCTTGATCGCTAGGCCCCGAACCTTAGATTCTATTGTCCGCGGCGGTAAGAGAACACTAACCGCCTTCGAAATTCAAAAATCATGAAAAAGCCCAAGAATGCCGCAAGAGCCCAAGCCAAGATCGCGGACCTGAAACCTAAGAAGAACGTCAAGGGCGGCTTCGCTGCACCCGTGACGGGTCCGGTTATACAGCAAAACGCTGGCGGCAGCTGGCCCCCAAGGTCTCACGGTTAAGGGTCGGCGAGTAGCCTTAGGACATCCAAGTTGGACTTGGAGTGGGCGACATCAACGACGAAGACGGAGACGGGGTAAGGAGGATAACCGACCGAGCGATCGGCGATAGATGTTGGACTGCATCGATGCAAAAGTAATGCGGTTAACGCTTTCCGTTCGACTCCAAAATTCCGGAAGTTCGGATCCTCGCCCATTCACCATTCAATCATAGATGGCAGCCGCGGATATCCTTGAAATCGACATCCCGCAGATGAAGCCGATTCATCCCCTGTTTTCGTATGTTGCTTTTGCCTTTGCCGCGGTCGCACATCTTTCGCTGGCGGCGGAGACAGCGGCCGTTTCCTATTCGGCGCCGGCCAGGTCCGTGCCGCTCGGCTCGACCTTCGTCGATTGGAATGCCCTCAAGTTCGCGGTCACTCCCGTTGGCCTGTACTGCGCCGTATTCGATGAATCCACCCCCGCTCTTGAGAAGCTCGAGGTCCACGTGACGACCCTCCGGCCCGGCATGTCGTCGCACGCGCCGCATCACCATCCCTGGGAGGAGATGCTTCTCGTCCGGGAAGGTCGCCTCGAGATGTCGATCAACGGCCGGAAAGTCTCGGCGGGCCCGGGCGCCCTTGTATTCGTGGCTTCAAATGACGCGCACAATGTGACAAATGTCGGCGACACTCCGGCAACCTACTACGTCATCAATTTCTACACCGCCGCGGTCCAGACGGTGCGGGACCAACCGGCTGCGGACTGGGCGCCGCCTTCCCTGCTCTCCTCCCGCGTCATCGACTGCGACGCCCTGGTCGCCGCGCACACGAGCGGGGGCACCCACTGCCAGGTCGTCGATTCGCCGACAGTGACGTTTCTCCGGCTGGAAAGCCATATCACGACCCTAGGTCCCGGAGCGGGCACGACGCCCCGCAACCGCGACCCCGGCGACGAGCTCTTCTTCGTAAGGTCGGGAATTGTCCAGGCGACCCTGAATGGCATCACCTCGCGCCTCGGGGCGGGCTCGTTTTTCTACGTGGCCCCCAACGACGAGAGGACGATGACGAACATTGGCAAGGAACCCTGTTCCTACCAGGTCATCAAGGTTGTCTCGGACAAGTCGCCGCTGGAGCCCGGCGCCTGAGCTGGGGCGTCGCCGATCCTATCGGGCCCCAATGGAGGTTTCGGGCGCGGGCATCTGCCCGGCCTCGATGAATCCCATCAGTCCCATCAGGACGCCCCACGAATAGAAGGGCGTGCTCGTCAGGCGCGGGTCGTTGCCGGTGCCATTGAGGGCCGAGTAGTTTTCGCTGACGAACCCCTTCCTCTTCCATTCCCCGAGGAAGATGGCCATGGACTTGGCCGCAAGCTCGCGGCGCGCCTGCGGCAGGTCGTAGTTGCGCAGCCCAAGGTAGACCAGGAAGTTGAGGGGAGGCCAGACGGCGCCCTTCCAGTAGTGCTGCTGGGGGAAACTCGGGTCATTCCGGGCGATGGAGGGGAGGACGTACCTTCCGCCAAATTCGGCCGGATTGAGAAGGTGACTTTCAACCATCTCGGAAGCCCTCGACGGCGATGGCACCCGGCCAATGAGAGGATAGAACATGGTCGGAGAAATACGGTGGGACAATTTGCCCGTGTCCGCGCGGCTGTTGAGATACAGTCCCGCCGACGGATCCCAGAGGGACTCGATCTTGACGCTCCATTCATCCGCCCGCGACCGGAGCTCGCGGGCCTCGGCCACCCGGCCGATCGTGTCAGCGATGTCCGCCAGCGCCCTGCAGTCGGCGATGTAGAGGCCGTTGAGCCCCACGTCCTGCAATTCGAACATCCCTTTCACGGGATTGAAGGGCACGCCGTCGTACATCGGGGAATCGTCCATGCCGGATTCCCACGCGGCTGCGACCGCGGTGTGCGCCTCCTTCTCGTGCATGGGGTTCGCCGCCAAGCCGGAGCCCCAGGCAAGGAGCCCTCCGTTCATCCGGGCCCTAAGCCACCAGCGGTTCCAGGCAAGCAGGTCGTCGAAGGTCGCCTCGAGGATCCACCTGTCTCCGTAACGCTTGAAGATCTCCCTGGCCATGAGGCTTCCGACGGGAGGCTGTGAGCGGTCGAGCGAGGTCTTTCCGCCGGTCACTTCGACATTCGGTATGAACCCGTCCGGCGTCAGGCTCCTCATGTGCTCCATGAGGTTCGCGTACGCTAGGTCCCGGCCGAAGAGGGAGCAGGCGTATGACAGGAAGAACTGGTCCCAGCCGAACATGATGTAGCCCTTGGATCCCATGTCCCAGTCGCGGCTGACGACGGTCACCATGCGGTCGAACCCCGGTTCGTAGATCGTCGACCAGCCGATGCCGGCACGGATGGCGTCAAAGGCGTCGGCGAGGTCGCCGTGACTCGCGGCCTCCCT
>PMSP01000310.1 GCA_003168315.1 Opitutaceae bacterium | reverse complement strand
TCTAACTCGAAAAAGCTCTAGGAACGCCTCCACGGCCGCTTCTATGGCGATGGCGGTGACTGGCGGCTTGTACGTGGCTAGGAACCACTCAACCGCCAGCGAAAGTGATTTCGGACTAAGGCGGGCGATTGCTAGCTCGGCCTCGGCGATTTGATCGGCGCTCAGACGGGTATTTCTGGCGCGAATCTCGCCACCGCTGTTTGCGGCTTCGATTTCAAGGGCGTTCTTCTCTCCCAAGGCTTCGTTGCGGCTCTTGAAATGCTTCCTGACCCGGCGCCCATAGAGCCAGCCGGACAGCAGAAAAGTGTCGTAGGTGACACCATTGCTGGAGGCCCTGACCTGCCTAAGCACAAATTTTCCGGAGCGCTTTGACCTCATATTAAAGCCCTCCACGTCAACCCACTCTTGCCACAAATTGTGGCAAGAGTAAGGGTACCGAACCGGCTTCCTATTGCTAGAGAACGACTAAAGTGGCGGAGAGGGAGGGATTCGAACCCTCGGTGCCCTTGCGGACACACATGATTTCCAATCATGCACATTCGACCACTCTGCCACCTCTCCGAAGATGTGTAACTTCCTGTTGTTCAGACGTCCTCATGTAACTTAGGGATGATTGAAATCCGTGAATAACGCGGTGTGAATCATCGGAAATTGGCCGAATGGTTGGACAATTTCACCAACGGCCCAACCGGTTACACAAGTCACTCTGGGGAACGACAACTACGTCTGTACTTAGAAAGAAGGGGAAAATGCTAGGCTATCAGGCCACCTCGGTAAAGACCAAAGCAATCCATTGCCAATGCAGCACGATTCAACAGATGTGCGATCCGCCCGGCGAGTCGCGCTTCTTCGATTTCGAAGGAAATATATCTAGCGGCCAAAAACTTATTGGCGCGATTGCGACCCTTCGATGAAACGACAAAGAAATCGACAATTGCCGTCCCATTCCGGGATAAGGATCCCGGCCAAGGGGAACGCGGGCGCGGAATCTCAGACTGGCGTTCCCTGAAGTTCGGGCGTCGCCGCAGAAGTCTGCGCAATCCCCTGAGTCTTGGACCCCTTGGACGGCTTAAACTTTTCAACTGCCTTCTTGGGCTTGGATTCCTTCGGTTTGATCGCCCGTTTGCTGCGCCGCGCAGCCGCCTTCTTTTTCTTGGAAGCCCTTGCGGGGGACCTTTTGGATTTGGTGAGACCAGCCGCCTTCTTGATGTTGTTAACCGTGGCGGTGCTGACCTTGTGCATCTTTGCGACCACAGCCGTCGTCTTGCCGGCCTTGAGTGCGGCGACAATGTTCCTTCGGAGTGAATCAGTAACCTTGCTGCGCTTCCTCGGGGGAGGTGGGTACTCCACGACGGCGCTGGCAGTCTTGGCGCCCTCCATTGAACCCAACGAGTCCATTAGGTGCTCTATCCTTTTAAATCCGTGTTTCTTGGCAAACACGGTGGTGTGTTTTCGAAGCGCCTTCGCGCCGACAATGATGGCCTTAGCTGCTTTTGCCTTGAGGATGGCTATTTGCTTTTCGAGCTTCGTAATCTTCTTTTCGTACGTCATCTTTGTTTTTGGTTTGTTGTAGAAACAATATCTACGCTTGCAGCAGGTAGACTGGAGGCGGCACGGGGTGTCAAACTCGAAGCCCTGCGGTTATTGCACGTTTTTTCGAGGACTCTGTCGACAAAAACGGTGCCTTTTTACACGTCGATATTATAATATATAACCCAAGCAGAATCGGGCTAACACTCGGGTTCGAGGGCGCTCTTTATTGCGTACACGGTCGATCGCGCGATTCAATGCCATGTCGAATCGCTCCCGAGCAAAGGGTCCGCCCTCGAAGCCAAACAGTTCAGGATTCCTGGGAGCGGTGTCGGGCATTCGCCCGGCAGGCTACCCGGCCTTGTCGACGCCGAAACCGCCAGGGGACGGAGAGCTGAATGTTGATGGCATTCGGCGTTGCCCGGGTCGCAGGATCAACCAGCGCGGAGCCCCGCCGCCCGGACTTCGCGGGCCTGGCCGCGAGGAATAACGGATTTGCCTCTTGAACTTGAACGGGGAAAGAATGTCCGGCGTGACTCGGCGCATATTCTACCTGCTGGGGGTCGCGATGGCATTCAGCGCCTGCGCAAGGCGGGCGACCCTGGTCGAGACGGCCACCCGCGACCATATTCTCCTCATGGGGAACAAGGACGAGCCGGCCGACCTGGATCCCGCCATCAACGCGGCGGATTCAACCAACGCGATCCTGCACGCCCTCTTCGAGGGCCTGGTTGAATTCGAGAACGACGGGCGCAGCATACGCCCCGGCGTCGCGGAGCGTTGGGAGGTCTCGGCGGACGGCCTGACCTGGACCTTCCACCTGCGCCAGAATGCCCGATGGTCCAACGGCGAGCCCGTGACAGCCTCTGATTTCCGGGACTCGTTCCTCAGGGTCATCGACCCGAAGGTGGGGGGCGACAACGCATCGGACGCGTACACGATCCTCGGCGCGAGGGCCTTCGCCGAGGGGCGCCGCACCGACGCCGCCTCGGTCGGAATCCGGGTGCCCGACCTGCTGACGCTGGTGATTCGCGTCGAGCATCCCGCGCCCTACCTCCTCACCCTCTTGGCGCAGGCCACCTTCTATCCCGTCTATGGGCCCTCGCTCGACGCCAACGGGGGTCGGAGCCAGCGGGCGGGCCGCTGGACGCTCCCCGGCGCCCTTGTCGGAAACGGGCCGTTCACCCTCGCCGAATGGGTCCCGAACGCCTACCTGAGCGTGAAGCGCAATCCCTTCTTCTGGGACGCCCGCCGGATCCGGCTTCGCGGGATCCGCTTCTTCCCGACCGACGACGAGGGCGCCGAGGAGCGGGCGTTTCGCGCGGGCCAGCTCCATCTGACCTACCGCATCCCCAAGTCCAAGGTGCCGGTCTACCAGGCCGCGAACACCGGCGTTCTGCACCTCCTGCCGATCCTGCGCACCAACTACATCACCTTCAACGTCGGCGCCTCCCCCTTCACCGATCCGCGGGTGCGGCGGGCCTTCTCCCTTGCGATCGACCGCGAGAAGCTGGTGCACGCCGCCCTGGGAGGCCTCGGCACGCCGGCGTATTCGTTTGTCCGGCCCGGGACCGGGGGGTTCCTTCCCTCGAAGGGCTTCAGGTTTGATCCCTCCGCGGCGGCGGCCCTGATGGCCGCCGCGGGATATCCCGGCGGGGCCGGGTTTCCGCCGGTCGAGCTGACGCTCAACGGGAAGTCGGGCTCGACGCTCGAGGTGGGCGAGGTCCTGCAGCAGATGTGGCTCCAGCACCTGGGGGCCCACGTGACCCTGCGCCCTCTTGAATTCAAGGTCTATCTGAGCGTCGAGCGCGAGAGGCAGTTCCAGGTGCTCTTTGAGGGCTTCACCGGGTACCCCGATCCGCGCCAGCTCCTCCAGTTCCCGTACACGAGCGACCCCAACAACGATGCCGGGGCGTCCAATCCCGCCTACGACAGCGCGTTCGACGCCGCCGACCGCATGCCGAGCGAGGGGCGCCGCCTGGCGGCGTTCGACGCGCTCGAGGCCATCAACGCTCGCGAGGTCTATTTCGCGCCGATCTTCTTCTCCAACCGGGGGCTCCTGATCGACAAGAGCGTCCACGGCTGGCGCGACAACGGGATCGAGGAGATCGACTGGCGCCAGGTCTACCTGGAGCCATAGCCCCATGAGCTCGACCCGACGTGCCGCCCTGGCGGCCCTCCTTCTTGTTGGCCTGCGCCCGGCCCTGGCGGCCGTGCCGGCCGCCGACGGCCGGCAGGTGATCAGCCTCGACCCCGGATGGCGGTTCCTTGCGGGCGACGACCCGCATGCCCGGGAGCCCGGCTTCGACGACAGTTCGTGGCAGCCGGTCGACCTGCCCCACACATGGAACGGGCTGGACGGCGAGGACGGCGGCAACAACTACCGGCGGGGAGCGGGGTGGTACAGGCGCAGGATCGAGGTCGGCCCCTCGCTCGCCGGAAGGCGGCTCTACCTCCAGTTCGACGGCGCGAGCCTGATGGCCGACGTCTACGTGAACGGGGTCTACCTCGGGAACCACAAGGGGGGCTTCGCACGGTTCCGGTTTGACGCGACGGACGCGCTGCGCCCGGGGGCGGGCAACGTCCTCAGCGTCCGGGTGGACAACTCCAACCTTGGCATCCCGCCGACCGAGTCGGACTTCACCATCTGCGGCGGCCTCTACCGGGGCGTCTCGCTCCTGGCCACGGATCCCGTCCAGGTCTCCGCGATGGACCTCGGCTCCCCCGGGGTCTTCATAGAGCAGCGCGAGTCGGGCGACGGATCCGCGCGGATCATCGTCCGGGCGGAGATCGAGAACCACAGCCCCATGCCGCGGATGGTCGACGTGCACGTGGCGGTCCTCGACGCCGACCGCTCGGCCGTGCCCGGGACCGACGCGACCTTCAGGATGCACATGGATCCGGGCTCCTCCAGCGAGGTGGTGNNACGGTGGGACGCCCGCGCCGATCCCTACCTGTACACGGTGCGCCTCGAGCTGCGACCGGTCGCGGCCAATGGGTCCAAGGGGGCCCTCTCGGACGCGGTCGAGCAGCCGCTTGGCATCCGCTCCTTCTCCGTCGACCCGGACAGGGGTTTCATCCTGAACGGCGCCGCGCTCGACCTCCACGGGTTCAACCGGCACCAGGACCGTCTCGACAAGGGGTGGGCCATCTCCGACTCGGACGAGGCGGAGGATTTCTCGATCCTGATGGAATCGGGCGCGACCGCCGTGCGGACGTCGCACTACCAGCAGGCCGACTCGTGGTACGCGAGGTGCGACCGCTCCGGGATCGTCGTCTGGACGGAGATACCCTCGTGGGGGAAGGGCCTTGCGACCCCGGAGTTCCTGGAGAGCGCGAAGCAGCAGCTTCGGGAGCTGATCCGCCAGAACTTCAACCACCCGTCGGTGTTCTTCTGGGGCGTCGGGAACGAGACGCGGGGGCCCGCGTCCGACTCGGTCGCCGCGGCCCTGGCCGACGTCGTCCGGGAGGAGGACCCGACAAGGCTCTCGACCTACGCCTCGAACCATGACGACCAGGATCCCAAGAACTGGCACACGGACGTGGTCGCCTTCAACCGCTACTTCGGGTGGTACTCCGGGGGGATCGCCGACTTCGCGGCGTGGCTCGACGTGACCCGCGCAGGCTACCCGAAGGCGCGGTTCGGGATGAGCGAGTTCGGGGCCGGCGCCAGCATCTTCCAGCACGCCGAGAACCCGCCGCGGCCGGAGGCCCGCGGCCCCTATCATCCGGAGGAGTACCAGAACGAGCTCCACGAGGCCTACTGGGGGACGCTCAGGCGAAGGCCCTACGTCTGGGTTAAGTTCATCTGGTGCCTGTTCGACTTCGCCTCGGACGGCCGCAACGAGGGGGACCATGCCGGGCGCAACGACAAGGGGCTCGTCACCTATGACCGGAAGGTGAGGAAGGACGCGTTCTTCTTCTACAAGGCCAGCTGGAGCCAGGACCCGGTCGTCCATGTCACCAGCTCCCGGTTCACGCCGAGGACGGACCCCGTGACCGAGGTGAAGGTGTACTCGAACGCGCCGGAGGTGACCCTCGAGGTGAACGGCGCCTCCCTCGGGGCGCGCCGGGACACCGACGGGGACCATGTCTTCAGGTGGGAGGGCGTCACGCTGTCGCCCGGGGAGAACAGGGTCCGGGCGAGGGCGCGATTCGGGGCGCTGGAGGCCTCCGATTCATGCGTCTGGACCCTCGCCGCGCGCTAATTCGCCGGGCCGGATAAAACCTTCTTGCGCGACCTTGGGCGCACGGTACGGTGGGGTGGTTTTTGCCCAATTTCCACCATGGTTTCAGCCAACACCGAACTGACCTACAACAGCAAGATTGAGGGCGACGTGATCGTCTCCCGCGCCGATTCGGTCATCAACTGGATCCGGAGCAACTCGATGTGGCCGATGCCGATGGGGCTAGCCTGCTGCGCCATCGAGCTCATGGCGACGGCGGCCAGCCGGTTCGACATCGCGAGGTTCGGGGCCGAGGTGATGCGCTTTTCCCCGAAGCAGTCGGACGTCATGATCGTCGCCGGGACCGTGACCTACAAGATGTCGTCGGCGCTGCGCCGCATCTACGACCAGATGGCGGAGCCGAAGTGGGTGATCGCCATGGGCGCCTGCGCCAGCACCGGGGGCATGTACCGGAGCTACGCCGTCCTCCAGGGGGTCGACCGGATCGTCCCGGTGGACGTCTACGTGAGCGGGTGCCCCCCGCGGCCCGAGGCGCTCCTCGACGCACTCATCAAACTGCAGGAAAAGGTGAAGCGGGAGCCGTCCGCGGGTAAACTCTTCTCGGCCTGATGCCCGCAGCATTAGACGCCATCGCGGCCGTCAAGGGCAGGTGGGCCGGAGTGACGGACCGCGCCAGCCTGGACCACCCCGCGGTCAACGTGCCGGCGTCGGACCTCGTCGCGGTCCTCCGGTCCCTGAAGGAGGAGCACGGCTTCGACATGCTGGTCGACGTCTCCGGCGTCGACTGGTCCGTCCGGGCGAACCCCCGGTTCACGGTGGTCTACCATGTCTTCTCGACTGTCGGCCACGACTACGTGCGGGTCGCCGCCGACTGCGCCGACGCCGGAGCCCCCGAGGTCCCGAGCGCCACGGGCCTCTGGCCCGGCGCGGACTGGCACGAGCGCGAGACCTACGACATGTTCGGCATACGCTTCACGGGGCACCCCGACCTGCGCCGGATACTGATGTGGGACGAATACCCGCACTTCCCGCTGCGCAAGGACTTCCCGCTCGCGGGGATCGAGACGACGCTCCCGGACGCCGAGGTGGTCGCGGAGACGAAGACCGGGGCGATCGCGGCGCCCATGATGGGGGGCCCCTTCGTGGCGTCGCCCGGCGAGATCAACCTGACCGAGGCCGAGCCCCGCGCCAAGGACGAGAGCTGGACCGAGCGCCGGCCGAAGCCGGGAGCCTGACCCCCAGGGAAACGCCCATGCCCGTCGAACACTCATTTCCGGACTCGGCCGCGAGGAACGCCCAGGGCGAGTTCGAGACGGAGAAGATGTCCCTCTCGATGGGGCCCTCGCATCCCTCGACCCACGGGGTCCTTCGCCTCCAGATGGAGCTGGACGGGGAGATCGTCACGAAGGCCGACCCCGTCATCGGGTACCTCCACCGGGGAGACGAGAAGATCGCCGAGAACATGACCTACAACCAGTTCGTCCCGTACACGGACCGGCTGGACTACCTGGCGCCCCTCGCGAACAACATGGCCTACGCGATCGCGGTCGAGAAGCTCGCGAAGCTCGAGGTGCCCGCCCGCTGCCAGGCGATCCGCGTCATCACGGCGGAGATGGCGCGCGTCTCGGCGCACCTGCTCGGCCTCGGCGCCTTCGGGATAGACGTCGGCGCCTGGACCGTCTTCCTCTACTCGTTCACCGAGCGCGAGAAGCTCTACAAGCTCTTCGAGGAGCTGACCGGCGCCCGCTTCACGACCAGCTACGCCCGGATCGGCGGCGTCGCGCGCGACCTGCCCCCCGGCTGGACGGACCGGGTCATCGCCTTCTGCGACCAGTTCCTGCCGATCCTCGAGGAGACGCTCGACCTCCTCACCCGCAACAGGATATTCGTCGACCGGACCGCCGGGGTCGGGGTCATCTCCAGGGAGGACGCGATCGCCTACGGGCTCACCGGCCCCAACCTGCGCGCGACCGGCGTCCCGCTCGACCTGCGCAAGGACAGGCCGTACAGCGGCTACGAGCAGTACGAGTTTGACGTCGCCGTCGGGACGAAGGGCGACGGATACGACAGGTACCTCGTCCGCGGCGAGGAGATGCGCCAGTCCGTGCGCATCATCCGCCAGGCGATCGCCAAGCTGCCACCCGGCAAGTGGTACGCCGAGGACGCCAAGCGGATCATCGCGCCGCCGAAGGACAAGATCCTCACCTCGATGGAGGAGCTGATCCAGAACTTCATGATCGTCACCGAGGGGCCCCAGATGCCCGCGGGCGAGGTCTACTTCGAGGCCGAGAACCCGAAGGGCGCCCTCGGCTTCTACATCGTCTCGAAGGGCGGGGGGGTTCCCTGGCGGCTGAAGATACGCGCCCCCTCCTTCTGCAACCTCTCCATCCTGCCCAAGGTCTGCGTCGGGGCGCTCATCTCGGACGTCGTGTCGATCCTCGGCTCCCTCGACTTCGTGATGGGGGAGTGCGACCGCTGATGAACCTCAGGGCCGACACGCTCCGCAGGATCGACGAGGTGATCACCCACTACCCGCAGAAGCGCAGCGCCGCGCTGCCGCTCCTTCATTTCGTGCAGGAGGACCAGGGCCACGTCTCGACCGAGGCGATCGAGTGGATCGCGGCGAGGCTCGAGGTCGAGCCGATCAACATCTACGAGCTGGTGACCTTCTACCCGATGTTCCGGCAGAAGCCGATCGGCAGGAGGCACATCAAGGTCTGCCGCACGCTCTCCTGCGCGATCATGGGAGGCTACCGCACCTGCTCGGAGTTCCAGAAGCAGTTCGGGACCGGCCTCGGGGAGGTCTCGCCCGACGGCGAGGTGACGATCGAGTTCGTCGAGTGCCTCGCGAGCTGCGGCACCGCCCCGGTCGTGATGATCGACGACGACCTCCACGAGAGGGTGGATCCGGCCAGGGCCCGGTCCCTTTCCGAGAAGATCAAGGCGGAGAGCCGCGCAACCGCGGGAACGCGCTGAACCCGATGCCCGCGCCCGAACAGCACCGCCTCATCTTCAGGCACATCGACGAGGACGGATACTCGAACGACCTCGCGTGCTACCAGAGGAACGGGGGCTACGGGGTCCTGAGGAAGGCCGTCCTCAGGAAGCCCGAGGAGCTGATCGACGAGGTGAAGAAGTCGGGCCTGCGGGGGAGGGGAGGCGCCGGATTCCCGTGCGGCGTCAAGTGGTCGCTCGTCGACCGCAAGAGCGGGAAGCCGATCTACCTGGTCGTGAACGCCGACGAGTCGGAGCCCGGCACGTTCAAGGACCGCTACATCATCTACAGGGACCCTCACCAGCTGATCGAGGGGATCATGATCAGCTGCTTCGCCAACAAGGTGGAGCGCGCCTTCATCTACATCCGCGGCGAATTCCCGGAGGGGGCGAAGATACTGGAAAGGGCAATCGCCGAGGCCAGGGCCGCCGGCCTCGCCGGGCCGAACATCCTCGGGACCGGCTACGGGTGCGAGATCTACGTCCACCGCGGCGCGGGCGCCTACATCTGCGGCGAGGAGACGGGCCTGATCGAGTCCCTCGAGGGCAAGCGCCCGTACCCGCGCATCAAGCCGCCGTATTTCCCGGCGGTCCTCGGCCTCTACCAGTGCCCGACGATCGTCAACAACGTGGAGACGCTCTGCCACGTGAAGCACATCGCGGACATGGGCGGCGAGGCCTACGCGAAGATCGGCACCCCGGGAAACACCGGGACCCGCATCCTCTGCGTGTCCGGCCACGTGCAGCGCCCGGGCTACTACGAGTTCGAGGTCGGCAAGGTGACGATGGGCCAGCTCCTGAACGAGGTGTGCGGGGGGCCGCTGCCGGGGCGCACCTTCAAGGCGGTCATCCCCGGCGGCTCGTCCGCCAAGGTCCTCAGGTTCGGCGAGCGCTACAGGGGCAAGCGCAAGGCCGGCGCGGAGATGGTCGAGTACGACTGGGGCGTCGAGGACATCCCGATGGACTTCGATTCGCTCGCCATGATCGGCTCCATGGGCGGCTCGGGCGGGGTGATCGTCATGGACGACTCGGTCAGCATGGTCGAGGCCCTCGGCAACATCAACGCCTTCTATTCGCACGAAAGCTGCGGGCAGTGCACGCCGTGCCGCGAGGGGTCGCTCTGGATGAAGAAGATCACGGCCCGCATGGTGCACGGCGAGGCCCGCCCGGAGGACGGCGCGCTCCTGAAGAGCGTCGCGGACCAGATCGCCGGCCGCACCATCTGCGCCTTCGGCGAGGCCTGCGCGTGGCCGACGCAGAGCTTCATCGCCAAGTTCGGCGACGAGTTCAAGGGGTACGCCCAGGCGAAGAAGGCGCCCAGGGCCGACGGCGTCCCCGAGCTCGTCTAGGACAATCCCCACCGCAACCCAGATGATCCAGCCCGCCGCCACCGACCTGGTCACCGTCAACATCGACGGCAAGGAGATCGCCGTCCCGAAGGGGACGAACGTGATCGAGGCCGCGCGTCGCGTGCAGGTGGACGTTCCCTTCTACTGCTACCACCCGAAGCTGACGGTCGTCGGCAACTGCCGGATGTGCCTGGTCGAGATGGGCATGCCGGCCGTCGACCCCGCCACGAAGGCGCCGGTCATGGACCCGGCGACGGGCAAGCAGAGGATCAACTGGTCTCCGCGCCCGGCGATCGCGTGCGCGACCAACGTGAGCCCGGGCCTCCACGTCCGAACGACGACCCCGATGGTCAAGGAATGCCGCGAGGGCGTCATGGAGTTCCTCCTCATCAACCACCCGCTTGACTGCCCGATCTGCGACCAGGCCGGCGAGTGCAAGCTCCAGGAGCAGTCGACGGGATACGGGAGGGGCTACTCCCGCTACGTCGAGCAGAAGAACGTGAAGCCGAAGCGGACGCTGCTTGGCCCGCGCGTCATGCTTGACG
>PMSP01000337.1 GCA_003168315.1 Opitutaceae bacterium | reverse complement strand
CGCCGATCGCCCCGAGAGCAGCTCCTTGGAGACCGTGTCGCCCGCGCGGACGGACACCGGGATATGCCAGCTGGATTCCGGCTTCCCAACCAGTGTCGCCGGGTCCTCGGCAAATCGGCCGACCGCGACGTCCACTGCGGTGCCGCCCCCGGCCGCGGCTTCCGACATGACCCTAAGGAGCGGCACGCCGGGTTGCGTCGTGAAATCCGCCTCGATCTCCAGGATCGGCTTTCCGGACGCGGCCTGCACGAGCTGCCAGAGGTCGCTGTCGACGGTGTTTCCGAATGCATGGGCCTTCATGTAGCGGCGAACGCCGTCCCGGAAGGCGTCCGGGCCCACGTATGCCTCAAGCATGCCGACAACCGCCGACCCCTTCTCATAGGTGATGTCGTCGAAGGCCTGCTCGGCCTGGCTTGCCGTCAGCACCTGCTCCACGACCGGGTGGGTCGACGGCTTGGCGTCATCCTCCATCCCATATTGCCGATACCGGAGAGCCTTCAGGCCGGTCCTCCATTCGGGATGCAGGACGTCGGCCGCCTTGGTTTGCATCCAGCTCGCGAACCCCTCGTTCAGCCANNCATCGTGACCAGGTCGCCGAACCACTGGTGCGACATCTCGTGGGCGACGACCTCAAAGACATATTGCCGGTCGTCCTCGGTAGAGTAGGCCGGATCGAACAGGAGGTGCTTCTGCGAGTAGAATATCGCGCCCCAGTTCTCCATCGAGCCGCCGGATATCTCACCCGGCGACGCGATGAGGTCGAGCTTCGGGAGGGGAAAGGCATAGCCGAAGTAGCCGTTGTAGTAATGCAGGATCCTCGCGGCCTGGGAGAGCGCATATTGCCCCTTCGCCGCGTTTCCCTTGGTGACGACGACGCCGACATCGACGCCGTCGACCTGGGTGCTGATCCGCTCAAAGTCGCCGATGCCGAGGAACAGGAGGTACGTCGACATCCTCGGCGACTTCTGGAAGTGCACCCTTTTCAGGCCGCCGGGCAGCGTTTCAGAGGACGCGACCGGCATGTTGGACACGGCCGTGAGGTCGGCGGGAATGTCAGCCGAGACCGTGAACGCGGCCTTCAGGCCGGGCTCGTCCCAGGACGGCATGATCTGCCGCTCCGAGGCGGGCTCAAGGTTGGTGGCGAGCACCCGGTTCTTTCCCGGGGGGCCCTTGTAGTCCATGGCGAAGAAGCCGAGCGTCGAGCGGCCGATCGTCCCGTGATAGTCGATCGTGAGCACGTGGGAACCGGGCGCGATCGGATGGGAAAAGGTCAGGGTCGCCCTCTGGAGCTCCTGATCCAGCGTGACCCCGGCCACCTCGTCCCCGCCGTCGAGCACCGCGCGGTCAAAGGTGAGCTTGTCGGCATTGAGCACCACGGCGGGGGCCTCCTTCCTCGCCTCCACCTCGATCCGCACGCGGGCGCGAAAGGTCAGGCTCACGCTGTCAGGCGCTATCGAGAGGTCGTAGGAAACCGGGGAGATGTCCGTCGGGAGCACCTCGCGCGCGCCCGCGGTGTCCGCGCCCCCGGCGAACACCGAGGCGGGTAGCAGAAGGATCGCGGCAAGGGACGCGCAAGCGCATCTCGGCGCAATTGTTTGGGTCATTTTCCTCATGGTGGGCGCGCTTGCTCTGCTGGAAGCCTGCTCCTGCAATCGTGTCATCTTCCCCGGACGCGCGTCAACCCACTGCGGCATCGTTTCGGCTATTCCAGGAACATGAGGGATCCGAATATGTCATCCCTTATGCCTTCGATGAGATCCCCGGCGTGTACGTTCGTTCTGATGACATTGGCCGGGATATTGCCGCTCGCAGCGGCCTCGGCCGAGGACCAACCCCAGACGGGGCCGGCGTATGTGGTGAACGAGAGTCCATTTGGGTTCCTCGGGGTCCGGCATGCGACCATCAGGGTCAGTGCCCTGAAGTTTCTCACGGGCATGAACTCGGTCACCATGCTCCAGATCGACGAGCTCGATCCGCTGTCTCCCGGGATCGCCGCCGGCGTGAAGGCGGGGGACCGGATCATCTCGATCGACGGGGTCTCGATAACTAAGTTCGGCATTCACAAGCTGCGGCGAATGGGAGACGAGGTCGTAGCCGGACAGAAAATTGTCGTCGATGTTATGCGGCCGAGCGACGCTAGCGTTCGAACAATGGTGGTTGTCGTTGCCAGGAAGCCAAAGACACCGAGTTAGGCGGCCAGCTGGTCCCAAACCCAATGAAGACCCTAATCCTTGCCGTCGCGGCTCTGCTCGCCTCCCAAATGCTGGCTGAACCCGTCGAATTCGTCGGGTATATCACTATTGGGAGCGATCGACACTTCATCCTCTACGATGCGAAGACGAAGGAGAGCTCGCTCTGGATGAAGCTCGGGCAAGAATGGCATGGCTACACGCCAGCGTCCTTTGACGCCAAGAAGGAGAACCTTACGGTCAAGAGCGGCGCGTCGGATCTCGTGCTCTGCCTTCGTGATTCCAAGGTACGTGCCGTGCAGTCGGTAATGGCGCCCGGCATGGGATCGTACAAGCTGGTCGACGGCACAATGGTCTACGGTCCCGACGCCAAGTTAAGGTTACGAAATGACCTCATTTCGTCGCCAAGTGGCCTGATGGTATCCGACATCGAGCAAACCATAGTTGCCGGTGACCTTCTGATCGAGAGGCCGGATGGGAGCGTCATCAAGGTTGCCAATGGAGTCGTGACGTCGAAAGACGGGGCTACGAGCATCAGGGGCCAATCCATGGAAATCCTCGTCCCGCCGGCCACATCAGCCACTGCCCCCGCCGCACAGGAGGCTCATCAGCCCTAGATGTGGATCATTTCGAAAGTCAGCGCCGATCGGATAGGTTGAGGGAGTGTGAGCCATTTCATGAAGGGTCCTTTTTCGGACAATCCAAATCGAAGCACAACTTAGCTTTGCCACGCGTTCGGGTTCTGGCTCGATTATCCGGATTGGTATGAAGCCTTGGCTCATTGCACTCTACGTTATATTCGCGTTCGTCCGCCTCGGCGCGCAGACGCCCGCATGGGAGCCATCCCAAGGACATACGCAGGTACCGATATGGCCGGGAGCGGTGCCTGATGCCCAGCCTGTCCCGGGACCGGAAGACGCTACGGAGGGGGATTCGCTGGTTGCCGGCAGACCTTGGGTTGTGGTGCGCAATGTGTCGCAGCCCACAATGACCGTTTATGCGCCAAAGGGACCCAATACGGACGCCGCGG
>PMSP01000089.1 GCA_003168315.1 Opitutaceae bacterium | reverse complement strand
AGGTCGTGATCTCGGCCGCGGGACGCAGCGTCATGCTCACGCACTCGTTGAAATCGTGGCCCACCAGGTAGGACGCGGCCCCGCGGTTGAAGCGGACGACCGGGTCGTCCTCCACCGGGAGCCCGATCGCCGCCACCCGGGCGGTGGGGATCCGCTCGGTCCCATGGATCCGCAGGATCTCCTCGACGAGGTCGATCGGGCGGTCGAGGTCGTCGCGCCAGCTCGGTATCGAGACGGTCCACTCGGGGCCGCCGCCGGCGGCCTCGGTCTCGCGGACGACGTTGAGCTCCAGGGATTCCAGGGACGCCCTCATCTCGGGCGCCGGGATGTCGAAGCCGAGGCGCTCGCAAACGAAGCCCGCGGAGACCGTGACCTCGCGCTTCCACGGGACGTCGCGGCCGACGACGCAGGCGGGGGCGACGACCGTCCCCCCGGCGGTCGCCAGGACGAGGTCAATCGCGCGCCAGGCGGCCTCGAGCGCCGTGTGCGGGTCCACCCCGCGCTCATACCGGTAGGACGAGTCCGAGGAGAGCCCGAGCAAGCGCGAGGTCCAGCGGATCGAGGCCGCCCGGAAGATCGCGCACTCGATCACGATGCAGGTCGTCGCGTCGTCGATCCCGGAGTTCTCGCCGCCCATGACGCCCGCGATGACGAGCGCCTTGTCGGCGTCGGCGATGACGAGCGTTCGCCCCGAGAGGGCGCGCTCCTTCCCGTCGAGCGTCGTTATCTTCTCGCCGTCCCTGGCCCGGCGGACGACGAGGCGCTCCCCCGAGATCTTGCGCGCGTCGAAGGCATGGAGCGGCTGCCCGTACTCGAGCATCACGTAGTTGCCGACGTCGACGACGTTGTTGATGGGCCGCAGGCCCACAGAGCGCAGGCGCTCCTGGATCCAGCCGGGGCTCGGCCCGACCTTGATCCCCATGACGACGTGCGCCGAGTAGAGGGGGCAGTCCTCGGGGGTGTCCACCTGGACGCCCTTGAAGAGGTCGCCCACCGGCGCGCCCTCCACCTCGCCCCGGAACTTCTCCTGGGGGTAAGTGAGGTCCTTCCTGAACCAGGCGGCCAGCTCGCGGGCGATTCCCAGGTGCGACAGGCAGTCGGGGCGGTTGGGGGTGATCTCGATGTCGAAGACCGTGTCGCCGGGGGGGAGAACGCCGTTGATCGGGGCGCCCAGCGCGGGGCGCCCCGCCAGGATCAGGAGGCCCGAGGCGTCGTCCCCCATCCCGAGCTCCTTGGCGGAGCACATCATCCCGTCCGAGAGCTCGCCGCGGATCCTCGACTGCTTGATCCTGAAGTCCCCCGGCAGGATGGCGCCGGGGAGCGCCACCGGGACCCTGTCCCCCACCGCGTAGTTCTGGGCGCCGCAGACTATCGTCCTCACGCCGCCGGCCGGCCCGATGTCGACCGTGCAGACCGACAGCTTGTCGGCGTTCGGGTGCTTGCCGCGGGTCAGGACCTCGCCGACGACCACGTTCTCGAGCTGGGGGGCGCCGGTCGACGCCACCTGCTCGACCTCGAACCCGAGGAAGGTGATCGCGCGCGCGATCTCCGCCACCGGGGCGTCCAGGGCGACGTAGTCCCTTATCCAGTTGAGCGAGATCTTCATCGCGGTCAGGACCCCCCGCTGAACTGCCTCAGGAGCCGGAGGTCGTTCTGGTAGAACGCTCGGATGTCGTCGATCCCGTAGAGCGCCATCGCCAGGCGCTCGATCCCCATCCCGAAGGCGTAGCCCGTCCACGCGGCGGGGTCGTACCCGACCGACTTGAACACCTCGGGGTCGACTATCCCGCAGCCGCCGATCTCGATCCACTCCTTGTTCACCTTCGGCAGGTGCCGGGCGGACAGGTCGACCTCGAAGCTCGGCTCCGTGTAGCCGAAGTAGTGCGGGCGGAACCGGGTCGTTGTCCCGGGCCCGAGGAGGGACTCGAAGAGGTAGTCGATGAGCGCCTTCAGGTCGCGGACCGTGACATTCCGGTCCACGTAGAGGCACTCCACCTGGTGGAAGCTCGCGCTGTGCGAGGCGTCGGTCGCGTCGCGGCGGTACGCCCGGCCGGGGGAGACGATCCGGATCGGGGGCGGGCCCTTCAGCATCGTGCGCACCTGCACCGACGAGGTGTGGGTCCTCAGGAGGTAGCGCTCGTCGGGGCGGTGCCGGGAGACGTTCGCGAAGCGGGTCGACGGGGGAAAGTAGAACGTGTCCTGGGCGTCCCTCGCGGGGTGGTCGTGCGGCGTGTTGAGGGCGTCGAAGCAGTAGAACTCGGTCTCCACCTCGGGGCCGTCGGCCACCGTGAAGCCGACCTTCCTCAAGATCCGGCAGACCTTCTCCCGGACGAGGGTCAAGGGATGGAAGCTCCCCGGGCCCTCGTCGGGCGACGGAAGGGTCGGGTCAATCGGGGGCCCGAGGCGCGTCGACAGCTCGGCCGCCTCGATGCCCCGCAGGCTCGAGTCCAAGAGCTCCTGCAGGCGGCCCTTGGACTCGTTCACGAGCTTGCCCACCGCGGGGCGCAGCTCCTTCGCGACGGAACCCATCTGCTTCATCAGCGCCGTGAACCCCCCGTGGGGGCCCACGTAGCGCGCCTTGGCGGCCTCCAGCTCCGGGCGGGTCCGGACGGCCTGGAGCTCGGCGGCAGCCTTGGCTAGAAGCGAGGAGAGTTGCTCTTGCATCTCCATCCTGCTTCCGGAGATCAGGACTTCTTTGCGGACGCCTTGGTCTTCAGCGCATCCCGGGCCTGCTGGACCAGCGCCTTGAAGGCGATCTCGTCCCGGACGGCGATGTCGGCCAGCACCTTGCGGTCGAGCTCGATCCCGGCGGCCTTGAGGCCCTCGATGAAGCGGCTGTAGGTGATGTCCAGGGAGCGGCAGGCCGCGTTGAGGCGGACGACCCAGAGGGAGCGCCATTCGCCCTTCTTCTTCTTGCGGTCGCGGTAGGCGTACTGCCAGGCGTGCTGGACGGCCTCTTTCGCATAGCGGAAGAGCTTGGACTTGTTGCCGAAATAGCCCTTGGCGTATTTCAGCACCTTCTTGCGGCGCTTTCGCGACGCGGGGGAGTTTGTTGCACGAGCCATGTTGTGGTGTTCCTTTTAGGTTAAGCGCCGGCGGGTCGGCTTATAGGTTCACCCGCCAGGCGTAGTTTGGATTGAAAAACGGCCGGTTTGCCCGGTCAGAGGCCGAAGGGAAGGCAGCGAAGCAGCGGCTTCGCGTGGCCCTCGGCGACCAGCTTGTCCCTGGACGCCCGGCGCTTCTGCTTCGTCGACTTGGCCGAAAGCAGGTGGCGGAAGCCCGGCGTACGGCGTATGAGCTTGCCGCGGGCGGTCAACTTGAAGCGCTTAGCGACGGATTTCTTTGTCTTTTGCATGTGAGGAGCGGTCAAAACCATAGAGTGAGGGAGGGGTTGGCAAGGGCAAATATCCCCACCCAGTTCCAGGGGTCTCACGCCGAGCCTGATACCCAATATCAGCTTAGCGGAAAATTAATGCGATCGTCACGCGGAACGGCGTTTTTGCATTGCCGATTCCCGGGGAAATTTCGTCGCTGGCCAATGGGAAACCCATGGTTTTTTGAAAACAAGAAATTAAATCTTTGACGACTCAAAATAATTATTTCTACTTGTCGCAATGATGAGCTTACCGCATGGCCAGCCGGCAGCGCTGCCCCAGGGACCCGCTAGGGTCGGGCTGATCGTCCTCGGGGCGTGCCTGGCGCTCCTGCCACCCGCCCTGCGCGCCCAGGCAGTTCCGGCGGCCCCCGATGCGCCGACTCCCGCGCCCCTGGCCCAGGTCGCCGACACGGCCGGCGCCCAGCCGTGGACTCTCCACGTGCAGTCGACCTGGATCGACCAGGGCCACCCCCCGTTCGATTCGCCGTACGAGGGGGCGAACAGCCTGACGGCGGAGTCGGAGTCCGACCGGACGTTCTCCTTCTCGATCTTCTCGGGATACAGGTTACTCCCCGGCACCGAGGTCTATTTCGACCCGGAGTTCTTCCAGGGCCACGGGCTCAGCAACACGCTCGGCATGGCGGGATTCCCGAACGGCGAGGGCGTGAAGGCCGCCTTTCCCAACCTGCACTACAACACGTCGCGCCTCTACCTCCAGCAGACGTTCGGCCTGGGCGGCGAGACCGAGAAGGTGGACAACGGCCACAACCAGGTGGCCGACGTCGTCGACGTGAACCGGGTCACCCTCAGCGTGGGCAAGTTCGCCGCAAGCGACTTCTTCGACGACAACGCCTACAGCCACGACACCCGGGTCCAGTTCATGAACTGGGCGCTCTGGGAGAGCGCGGCCTGGGACTACCCCGCCGACGTCGTCGGGTACACCGCGGGCTTCGTGGCCGAGTGGAACATGAAGGACTGGACGCTCCACTACGGCATATTCATGGAGCCAACGGAGCCGAACGGCGCCGTCCTCGACAAGCACCTGCTGGACGCCCACGGGCAGATCCTTCAGCTCGACCGTCGCTACAGCGTGGGCGACTTGACGGGCGCGGTGCGCCCATTCGTCTTCTGGAACCAGGCGAAGATGGGCAACTACGCGGACGCCCTCGAGAACCCGGACATCGCCTCCTCCCTCGGCGACAGCCGCGCCTACCGCTCGAAGGTCGGCCTCGGGGTCAGCTGGGACCAGCAGCTGGCCCAGGACCTGGGGGCCTTTGTCC
>PMSP01000146.1 GCA_003168315.1 Opitutaceae bacterium | reverse complement strand
AATTAATCTATGGCGGTGGAGAGACTAAAGCCAAAGTCAGTCGCGGTTGATACCAACGTATTAATCGATTTGGCGGCTAGGGATCAGGAGGTCGAAACAGCGATAGCGGCGGTAAAGAAAAGACTGAAGGGCATTGATATCATAATGCCACCGACCGTTGTTCAGGAATTGGGATGGCTTTCCGAACATGGCGACGATGAAGAGACGAGAAATCTATCGACCATAGCAGCCCAAGAGGCGAGGAGCCGATGGGGGATAATGCCAGCCAACTGCAAACCGGCATGGCATGGAGTAATCGGCATAGCGGCCCAGGAGCTGCGCGAGAGGAAGATTGTGCGTGCTGAAGAGGTCCACGACTCGTTGATCATCGCAGAGGCGTCCTTCGGGCTCTGCTCGCTTCTCATCAGCTCGGACGGACACATGCTCGAAATCGACAATTCTGCCCTCAACGATGTTCTGGTCAGGAGGGACCTTGGGGCTATCGTCATCGCGAGCCCGTGGAAGATCGTTAAGGATTACGGCTAGACCGTCTTTTTCCAACGCGCTTTAGCTGCATTTTTTGCTATTTCGGACCTCTGTTCCTTGGTAAGGGACTTAGCGCGAGCCTTTCCTCCCTTTAGTCCTCCTAAGCGCCCGAGCATAACCGCTGCGGGATTCTTGATGCCTTGCATTAGGAATTCCCTGATGGCTTCTCGATCTGTTAGGGGATCGTAAGGGTGTTGTTTTCCATCGGTGACGTGCTGCACGATTGAAAACGCCGATACGTTTTGGTCCTTGGAGCTTGAGCGCTTAGGCATGTGTCCACGTTAGGGCCACGTTGTGGCCCATCAAGGGCCATTTAAGAAATTACACTTCAAACTGTACCACTACCGGACCGCCTATCTGCTTCCCCGGCGCCCCCCTTTTTGCTGGAATGAGGGACGGATGTCACACCCGGCGACCCATCGACTCCACTGCCAGAACTGCGGGGCACCGCTGGGGGGGCCCTACTGCTCAAAGTGCGGGCAGCACGACGTCGACTACCACCGGTCCTTTGGGCACGTCCTGGAGGACGCCCTGGAGGGCGTCCTCCATTTCGACGGGAAGTTCTTTGGCAGCGCGCGCTACATCTTCACGCGGCCCGGCTTCCTCACGACGGAGTTCAACGCGGGGCGCCGGACACGCTACGCCAATCCGATCCGCGTCTACTTCTTCGCGAGCTTCCTCCTGTTCGCGGTGAGCGTCCTGCTGGAGCCCTCGAAGTCCGGGGAGGCGGCACGCGCTGGCGCTCCGGCGAGGGCTGGGGCGGCCCAGAAGGCGCCGGGCAGCGGCGCCGGCCAACCGATGGTGTCCGTGGACGAGCTGCTCGCGGAGACAAGGTCCCCGACGCCCCCGCCGAAGGCAGGGACCACGGCCGGTACGCCGGCGCCCGACGCGGCCAAGGATGAGGGCGAAGGCTGGACCCGCTTCGGCGTCAACGGCAGCACGAGGCTCAGCACGAGGGAGCTCGGCAGGGAAATCTCGCACTTCGTGCCTACGGCGCTCTTTTTCTGCCTCCCGTTCCTCGCCCTGGTCCTCAAGCTGGTCTACATCCGGTCCGGCCGCCTGTACGTCGAGCACCTGATCTTCGCCCTTCACGTCCAGGCCCTGGCGTTCCTCTCGATCGTCGTCATCAGGGTCGTGGCGGCGCTGGGCCGGCTCGCCCATGTCGGCGCCGGCGAAGCGACGGCGACGGTCCTCTCCCTGGGGATGTCCTTCCTGATCTTCCGGGCGTTCCAAAACGTGTACGGGCAGTCCCTCGGGAGGACGCTCGTCAAGTTCGCGCTGGTCTGCGGCGCCTATGCGGCGATCCTGCTCGCGGCCATACTGGCTGTGGCGGTCCTGTCGGCCTACCTGCTCGCCCGCAGCGCCTAGCGCCAGCGCCCGACGATCCCCGGGAGCTCGCGAAGCGACGCGGCCCGGAAGAATCTTCCCTCGCTCGCCGGCGGCGGCTCGGCCTCCTCGTGCCCCCAGGTGATCCTGTACGGCACGTGCACGCCGGCCCCGCCGAGCGCGAGGACCGGCAGGATGTCCGACTTTACGGAGTTGCCGACCATCAGGAACCTGGCGGGGTCTATCCCGAGGCGCCGGAAGATGCGGCCGTAGGTGCCCTGGTCCTTCTCGGACACGATCTCGATGGCGTGGAAGAGGCCGGCGAGGCCGGACTTGGCGACCTTCCGCTCCTGGTCCCTCAGGTCGCCCTTGGTGATCAGCACGAGCCGGTGGGAGGGGGCCAGCGCCTCCAGCGCCTCGCGCGCCCCGTCCAGGAGATCGACCGGGTGGTCCAGCATCCTGCGGCCGAGCTCGAGGAGCTCGCGCACCTCCGCGGTGCTGATCTTCCCCTCCGTCAGGTCGATGGCGGTCTCGATCGACGAGAGCATGTAGCCCTTGATCCCGTAGCCGTAGAGCGCGAGGTTGCGCATCTCGGTCGCGAACAGGGCCTTCTCGACCGTCGCCGCGTCGTGGTGGCTGGCGAGCAGCTTGTAGTAGCGCTCGTGCATCTTCTCGAAGATGCTCTCGTTGTGCCAGAGCGTGTCGTCCGCGTCGAAGCCGATGAAGTTGTCGCCTTCCATCCGCAGGTGGGCCGCGCTCAGGCCCGGGAGCCCCGGCGGAAGCGGTCGAGGAATACGGCGACGATGATCACGAGGCCGATGATGATTTCCTGGAAGTAGTTAGGCCAGCCCATTTGCTGCGACCCGTTGCGCAGGACGGACATGATGAGGGCGCCGATGATGGAGCCGAGGATCGTGCCCGATCCGCCGTTCAGGCTCGCCCCGCCGATGATGACGGCGGCGATGATGTCGAGCTCGAGGCCGACGGCCACGGTCGGGTCGCCGAGCCTGAGCCTCGAGAGCTGGAAGATCCCCGACAGGCCGAAGAAGCAGCCGGCGAGCGCGAAGACGAGGACCTTGACCGAGACCGTGCGGACGCCGCAGAGGCGGGCCGCCGCCTCGTTCGAGCCGACCGCGAACACGTGGCGGCCGAAGACCGTCCTCCTGAGGAGGAGGGACGTCGCGGCGGCGAGCGCGATCGCCACCCACACTCCGTCGGGGAGGGCGTACCCGGAGGGGTTGGAGGTCGTCATCCAGCCGTTGATCGGGGACGAGTCATAGCTGACGGTCTGGTTGTCGGCGAGCCACTTGGCCATGCCGCGCCCTATGCCGAGCATGCCGAGAGTGATGATGAAGGACGGCATCCGCAGGCCGGCCACGGCGGCCCCGTTCAGGAGGCCGACCAGCCCGCCCACCCCTATCGCGGCCAGGGTCGTCGCAACGGCGCCCCATCCGCGCTGGATGAGGAGCGCCGCGACCACTCCGGTCAGGGCCACGGTCGAGCCCACCGACAGGTCGATCGCGCCGCTCACGATGATGAGCGTCATCCCGAGGGCGCCGATCGAGACGATGACCGTCTGCGTGAAGATGATCTTGAAGTTGTGGTAGGTGAGGAAGTACTCGCGCGTCTCCGCCGGCACGGCGAAGAGCCCGATGACGAGGATGAGCCCGATGAACGGGCCCGCCTTGGCCAGGATTCTGCGGAGGGTCGCCATGGCCCTAGTCCTTCCCGACCGCCCAGCTGAGGAGCTCGGGCTCGGTCCATTCCGCCCTGGGCCTCACGGCGACGAGCTCGCCGCGGCGCATGACACCGATCGTGTCGCACAGCCCCAGGAGCTCGGGCAGGTACGAGCTCACGAGGATCACCGACTTGCCGGCCGCCGCCAGCCGGCCGATGATCTCATAGACCTGGGCCTTGCTGCCGACGTCGATCCCCCGGGTGGGCTCGTCGAGGAGGAGGATCCTCGCCGGGTGCACCAGCAGGCGGGCCAGGGCGACCTTCTGCTGGTTTCCGCCGGAGAGCTCGCCCGCGTGCTGGTCGGTGTCGCGGCACTTGAGGGCCAGTTCGGTCGCCCAGCGCTGGGCCGCCGCGGTCTGCCGGCTGCGGCTGATCCACCCGAACCGCCCGAACGAACCCAGCTTCGTCAGGGTCATGTTGTCGCGGATCGGCTGGTTCAGCATGAGCCCCTCCTCCTTCCTGTTCTCGCTGAGGAATCCCACCCCCTGGCTCCAGCTGCGCTCCGGGGTTGGGCGCCCCGCCGGGCGGCCGAGGACAGCGACCTCGCCCGAGTGGGCGGCGTCGAGGCCGAAGACGCTCCTCAGGAGGTCCGTCCGGCCGGCGCCGACGAGGCCGGCCAGCCCGAAGATCTCGCCCTCGTGGAGCCTGATTGTGGCAGCGCCGTGCCGAGGCTTCCTCTCGAGCGCGGTGGCCTCGAGGACCGCGGGCCCCATCCGCCGCGATATCCTGGGGTAGAGGTCCGCGACCGGCCTTCCCGTCATGAGGGCGACAAGGTGGTCGACGTCGGCGTCCTTCATCTCCCCGGAGCCGGCCGTCTCGCCATCCTTGAGGACCGTGTAGCGGTCGCAGATCCGCAGGCATTCCTCGAGGAAGTGGCTGACATAGATGATGCTGACGCCCTGGCCGCGCAGCCGGCCGATGACCTGGAAGAGCCTCTCGGTGTCCGACTGGGTGAGGCTGCTCGTTGGCTCGTCCATGATGAGGACCTNNGAGGCGCGGGCGTCTATCCAGCCCAGGGATGCCGACTCCGAGCCGAGGAGGATGTTCTCGCGGACCGAGAGGTGCGGCGCGAGGTTCACCTCCTGGTAGATCATCGCGACCCCGCGGCGCCGCGCGTCGAGGGGCCCGCGGGGCAGGTAGGGGAGCCCGTCGAGCTCCATCGTGCCGGCGTCCGGCGGGTGCGCGCCGCTCAGGATCTTTAGGAGGGTGCTCTTGCCCGCCCCGTTCTCGCCTATCAGGGCGTGGACCTCGCCCGCGGCCACCTCGAGCGAGACCCCCGTCAGCGCATGGGTGGCGCCAAACGACTTGCTGATCCCCTGGAGGCTCAGCCGCGGCTTGCTCACCTCAGGTATTCCGAGAGGGGCGGGTGGATGAGCGCGGAGACGGCCGGGTCGTCCATGTTCTCGATGGTAACGAGCCCGACCCCGGTGTCGATCGAGCGCTCGACCTTCTCGTGGCGCAGGACGGCGACCGCCGTCATCACGCCGAGGTAGCCCATCTTGAAGGGATCCTGCACGACGAGGCCCTGGACGTCGCCCTGCCTGAGGGCCTTGACGAGCTGGTCGTTGGCGTCGAAGCCGACGAACTTGACCTTGCCGGCGAGGCCCTGCTCGCGCAGGGCGAGGAGCGTGCCGCTCGCGGTCGACTCGTTCGGGGCGAAGATCCCGTCCATGCGGGCGCCAAACCGGTTGAGGAGGTTCTGCGCGGCCTTGTAGGCCGTCTCGCGGGTCGCGCCGCCGTACTGGTCCGTCGAAATGAGCTCGATGGCAGGGAACTCGCCCTTCATCACCTCCATGAACCCGGCCTCGCGTTCCTCGGTGCTCGCGGAGCCGACCTCATAGCGGAGCATGACGACGCGGCCCTTGCCGCCGAGGAGCGTCCCCAGCCTGCGGGCGCCGATCTGGCCGCCCTTGCGGTTGTCGGTCGCGACGGTGCTGGAGGTCATGCCCGAGTTGAGCGCGGAATCGATGATGACGACCGGGATGCCTGCCCTGACGGCCTCCTCGACGGGCGCCACGAGCGCCCGGTTGTCCAGGGGCGCGAGGACGATGGCGGACACGCCCCGGCCCATGAAGTTCTCGACCACCTGGATCTGCTGCTCGCGGTCGTCCTCGAGGAGGGGCCCCTTCCAGATGATGGTGACATTCGTGCCGGCCGCCCTGAGCTCGCGCTCGGCCTTGACCGCGCCGGCGTTGATCGACTTCCAGTACTCATGGGTCGTGCCCTTCGGTATGACGGCTATCTGGTAGTCGGCGGAGCGCGCGGCTGGCGCGAGGGAAAGCGCCGCGAGGGCGAGTGCGAGGGGTAGGCGCATTTCTAGTGTTTTGGAATTGGGGTGCCCGCCTTGAGGTTTTTCCAGACTTTTCCGGCCGGGTAGCGGTAGGCCTCGAGGGAGGCCTTCTTCATCTCGATGCTGGTCCCCGCCGCCGTGGGCACCTGGTAGCGGCCGCGGCGGATGACACAGGGGTCGACGAAATGCTCGTGCAGGTGGTCCACGTACTCGGTCATCCGCCCCTCCATGGAGCCGGTGACGCAGATGAAGTCGAAGATCGACTCGTGCTGGACGTATTCGCACAGGCCGACCCCCCCGGCGTGCGGGCAGACGGGGACGCCGAACCTCGCCGCGAGCAGGAGGACGGCGACGACCTCGTTCACGCCGCCCAGCCGGCACGAGTCGATCTGGCAGAACGAAATCGCGCTGGCCTGGAGGAGCTGCTTGAAGACGACGCGGTTCTGGCAGTGCTCGCCCGTGGCGACGCCGATGCCGAGCGGCGCCAGGGCCCTGGCGATCGCCGCATGGCCCAGCACGTCGTCGGGGCTCGTCGGCTCCTCTATCCAGAGGGGTCGGACCCCCGCGAGCGCCTTCATCCAGGCGATGGCCTCGGGGACGTCCCAGCGCTGGTTCGCGTCTATCATGAGGGCGCACCCGTCCCCGATCTCGGAGCGGACGATCGTGCACCGCCGCCGGTCGTCCTCCAGGTCCGCCCCCACCTTCACCTTGAAGCTGGTCCAGCCCTCGGCGAGCGCCTCGCGGCAGAGCCTGCGGATCTTGTCGTCCGAGTAGCCGAGCCAGCCGGCGGACGTCGTGTAGGCGGGGTAGCCGCTCGCCCTGCCCTGCGCCTCCCGCGACGCCCGGGTGGGCGCCAGGCGCTCCAGCATGGCGAGCGCCTCGGCCGGCGTGAGGGCGTCCGTCAGGTACCTCCAGTCGACAAGCTCAACGATCTGCGCCGGCGAGAGGTCCGACAGGAGCTTCCAGAGGGGCTTCCCCTCTATCTTCGCCCACAGGTCCCAGAGCGCGTTGACGACCGCGGCGGTCGCCAGGTGGATCACCCCCTTCTCCGGCCCGATCCAGCGGAGCTGGCTGTCGCCGGTCAGGTGCCTCCAGAAGGCCCCCGGCGCCGAGGTGAAGGCCTCGAGCGGCTGGCCGACGACGAGCGGCCGGAGTGCCTCGACCGCCGCCACCACCACCTCCGTCCCGCGCCCGATCGTGAAGGTGAGCCCGTGCCCGACGATGCCGCCCGGCCGGTCCGTCCTCAGGAGGACGTACGCCGCGGAATAGTCCGGGTCGGGGTTCATCGCGTCGGAGCCGTCCTTCTCAAGGGACGTCGGAAAGCGGATGTCCATGACCTCGAGGGCGGTGATCGTGTGCATGGGGCTTACTTCCCGGCGCTCCAGCCGCCGTCGATCAGGAGCGAGCTGCCGGTCACCATCTCGGACTCGTCCGCCGCCAGGTAGAGCGCGGCGGCCGCGATCTCCGCGGGCTTCGCCATCCTGCCGTTCAGCTGGGTCGAGGCCATCTCGCGGTAGGCCTTCTCCGGGTCGGGGTATTCGGCGATGCGCTTCTTCACGAACGGGGTCTCGACCCGTCCCGGGCAGATGCAGTTGAAGCGGACCCCCTGGTGGGAGTGGTCAAGGGCGAGGGACTTCGTGAGGCCAACGACCGCGAACTTGCTGATGGTGTAGGCCAGCCGGTCGCGGACGGCGACGATCCCGCCGATGGAGGCCATGCTGATGACGCTCCCCCGGCGGCGCTCGAGCATCGCCGGGACGAAGGCCCTGCAGAAGTTGAACGGCCCGCGCACGTTGACCGCGTACATCCGGTCCAGGTCGGCCGCCTCCGTCCCGAGCAGGTTGCCGACGTGGCCGATCCCGGCGTTGTTGACGAGGATGTCCAGCCCCGGGAGCCGGCCCGCCAGGGAAATGACGGCCGCGGTGTCGCTCACGTCGACGCAGGCCAGCTCGGCCCTGCCCCCGGCCGCCCTGATGGCCGCGACGGTCGCGGATCCCTGGGGCTCGTCGCGGTCGACGACCCAGACCGACGCGCCCTGGGCCGCGAAGCAGAGGGCGATGGCCTCGCCGATGCCCGACCCCGCTCCCGTCACCAGCGCCGTCTTTCCATCCAGTCTGAACATAGGTTTCGTTTGCTTGGGTTGCCGGTCAGACGAGTCGGTAGACCCGGGCGGCGTTGCCGTCGAAGACGGCCGCCTGCTGCGCGGGCGGGAGGTGGGCGAAAAGTTGCCGGGCCATGCCGAGCCAGGTTGTGTAGGGGGACGCGAGTTTGACCACCGGCCAGTCGCTCCCGAAGAGGAGGCGCGCGGGGCCGAAGGTGTCTAGGAGGTGGCTGATCGTGGGGACGAAACGGCCGGGATCAAGCGCCGCAGTGCCGGCCTCCGTGACGAGCCCGGAGACCTTGCAGGACACGTTGGGGCAGCGCGCCATCGCGGCAATGTGGGACCTCCAGGGGTCGAGCACGTTGGAGCGCAGGTCGGGCTTGCCGGCATGGTCGAGGACAAAGGCCGTGGCCGGGCACGCCCGGACCAGCTCGACCACGGAGGCGAGCTGGGAATGCCGCGCGCAGATGTCGAAGGAGAAGCCCAGCTCGCCGCATTGGCGGACGCCGCTCAGGAACGCCGGCGACAGGCAGAAATCCGGATCCGCCTCCCCCTGTATGAGGTGCCTGACGCCGCGGACGATGGGCCGGGCGACAAGGGAGCGCAGGGCCTCGAGGGTCCGGGCCCCCTCGTCCATGGGGGCGAAGGCCACGACGGCGGCGGCCCCCGGCCCCGGGCCCGACAGGGACTGCACCCAGTCCACCTCGTCGAGCGCCGAGGCGCGCTCGCAGTCGGCCTGCACGAAGACGACCCGAGAGGGCGCGCCGTCCCCGGCCTCGCGGGCGAGGTCCTTGGGCCCGTGGGCGCCGGCGATCCCGGGCACCCCGGCCAGCCACGGGTAGCGGCGCAGCGACGGGTCCCAGAAGTGGACGTGGGAGTCCGTGAAGCCGGTCCCCATGGTCAGTCGTGGTGGAACACTTCCTCCATGCGGGCCCACCACTCGTTGGGCGCGCGGGTCGGCAGCGGGTCCTGCATGGGCTCCATGATCGCCCACCAGCGCCGCGTCTCGACGTCCATGGCCATCACCTTCATGTCGGCCTCGAAGTCGTCTCCGGTGTATTCGAAATAGGAGAAAAGCCATCCTTCCCTGTGGAAGATGGAGTAGTTCCTGATCTGGGACGCGGTGATCCTCTCGAGGACGCCGGGCCACACCGCCTGGTGGTGGCGCCTGTATTCCTCGAATCTCTCGGGCCTCACGCGGAGGACCATGCCGAACCGGCGGATGGGAGGCGGGGGGAACGGGTTTCTGGATTTCATCTGGGAATGGTTTCTCCTCCGCGGTCGCTCGAGGCGTGGCAGGCCTCGATGACGGCCATCGTCCGCCACGCGTCCTCGACCGACGTCGGCAGGTCGGGGGACTCGCCGGAGGCGAATCGCATGAGGCTCGCCATGGTCCCCACGAAGGCGTCGGGGAACCATGAGCCCTCGAGCCTGACGGACTGCCACGCCGGGGTCTCGCCCTCGGCGGCGACGCAATACTCGAGCTCGTCGGGCATCCCGCGCGGGTAGTCGAGGTTCCCGCCCATGCGGACGACGGCCGCGCCGCGCGTCCCCTCGAGCTTGAGCCAGCTCTCCTGGTGGCGCGTGCCGAAGCGGTGGCCATGGTTCGTGGCGATGTTCGCGCGGCGGACGTCGCCGTAGTCGAGCGCGACCACCGTGCGGGTGGAGGCGAGCTCCATCATCCCTGGGTGCCTCATCGTCTTGCACCAGACGCCCGCTGGCTCGCCGAGGAAGGAGCGGACCAGGTCGACGTAGTGTATGCTGTGGTAGATGATCTCCATCCTGGGGATCCCGAAGAGGAACTTCCAGAGGTGCCACGGCATGGAGCAGGTCACCCGGACCTCGACATCGTGGAGGTCGCCGATCAGCCCGCGGGAGACGATGTCCCGGGCGGCGATCATGTTGGGCGCGAAGCGCAGCTGAAGGTTGACCGCGGCGGCGAGGCGCTTCCTGCGGCAGAGGTCGCGGATTGCGGTCGCCTGCGCCAGGTCCTCGCCCATCGGCTTCTGGATGAGGACGGCCGATTTGTCGGGGAGGNNGCGGAGGCGGGGACGGCGAGGTCGAAGACCGCGCCCTCCGGGGCCCCCGAGACGGCCTCGTCGAGCGAGGCGCAGACCCGGGACACGCCGAAGTCCCGTGCCACGGCCTCCGCCCGCCCGCGGTCGAGGTCGAATACCGAGGCGACCGTCCAACCCGCCTTCCGGTACGCGGGCAGGTGCGCGTTCCTGACGATGGCGCCGGCCCCTATGCTGACGATCTGCCGCGGGTGGGCGGGGAGAGCGGGCTTCTGCTGGAGGGGGGGCATGGGAATCCGGGGGCTCGTCCCCCGGGGCGGGGGAGAAAATTGGGTCATCGCTACCGCCAATTCCAACTAATTCCGCCGGGCCTCGGCGCGCCCGCCAGGGGCCTGCCGTCGCGCCCGGAAACCGGGACTGACGGCGTAGTAGAGCTGGACGATCACGATCGCGGCGATGCTCACCCTAGTGTCTATGACGCAGAGGAGCGCACCGAGGGCGTAGAGCGACTGGGCGGCCACGATCCTGCGGCAGACGACGGCGGGGACGTCTGCGGGCATATCCGCCTTCAGCAGACTGTGCCGGAACGCGTACCCCCAGGTGGAATAAAGGCCCGCTCCGAGGAGAAGGATGTTGAACCAGTACTCGAGGAGCGCGGTGCGGAAGGCGTAGAACTCGGCGAGGAGCTTCGTCGAGAAGGGCAGGAGCGTGACCGCGAAGAGGAAGGCGAGGTTGATCCATGTCAGGTGCCGGTCCGAGCGCTCGAGGTGGTTGAGCTGGGTCTGCTGGCCGACCCAGAAGATGCAGAGCGTCAGGAAGCTCATCATGTACATGACGAGCTGGGGCAGGATCGAGACGAGCGCGCTCGCGAGCCCGTGCTCGCCATGGATCACCTCGATCAGCGGCGGGCGCAGGTCGAGGACAAGGAGCGTCATCCCCACCCCGAATATCCCGTCGCTCAGGGCGGCGAGCCGCTCGACGCTCCGCCCGGCGACGTGGTCGTAGTTGGACATGACCCCCTGGGATGGGCCCGCGGGCGGCCTAGCNNGCCGCCGCCCGCGTCGGCGCCGATGACTCGCGCGATGGCCTTCAGGAGCGTCTCCGCCGAGTAGGGCTTCGGTATGAACTCGCGGACGCCGACGTTGGCCGCGGCCGTCAGGCCGCCGCCGCCGTCCATGCCGCTTGAGCCGATGATCTTCACGTCGGGGTTGATCGCCTTCAGGGCGACCGCCATCGCGGGGCCGTCCATGATCGGCATCGCCATGTCCGTCACGACGACGGCGATCGACTCGCGCTGGAGGGCGTAGATCGACACGGCCGCCGCCCCGTTCGTGGCCACCATCACCCGGTAGCCGAAGCGCTCGAGCGTGGACTTCGCCACGTTGAGGATCGGCTGCTCGTCGTCCACGATGAGGATGAGCTCGTTGTGGCCCCTCGGAAGACCGGGCTTCTTGGCGGCGACGGGCTCCGAAGGCTTTTGGGCTGCGTTCGCCGGCAGGTAGATCTTGAAGGTGCTCCCGCGGCCGATCTCGCTCGACACGTTGATGAATCCGCCGTGNNGAAGATCCGGTCCCTGATGGCCTGGGGTATCCCGGTCCCGCTGTCGCTCACGGAGATCGCCACGTAGGTCCCGGGCTTCGAGCCCTGGTTCGTGCTCGAGTAGGTCTCGTCGAGGACCGCGTTCTCGATCCGCAGGGTGATCTTGCCGCCGTTCGGCATCGCGTCCCTCGCGTTCACGCAGAGGTTGAGGAGGACCTGGTGAAGCTGGGTGGGATCCCCGGTCACGGTCCACGGCTCCTGCTCGGAGATGAGCTCGAAGCTGAGGGTCTTCGGGAACGTGTCGTTCGCGATCTGCTCGATCTCGCGCGCGATGTGGAGCGGCTGGACCACCATGCGGTCCCCCTCGGCCCCGCGCCCGAAGGCCAGCACCTGGCGCACGAGCTGCGCCCCGCGCTCGGCGTTCAGCTCGAGCATGGCGAGGAGCCTCTGGCCGCTCTCGTCCGAGACCTTGAGCTTGAGGAGCGCTATCGACATCAGGATGGGGGCCAGGACGTTGTTCAGGTCGTGCGCGATCCCGCCGGCGAGGGTCCCCAGGCTCTCCAGGCGCTGGTTGCGGAGTGCCAGGGCGTCGCGCTTCTTCTTCTCCGTGATGTCGGCGCTTATCGTCAGCTGCGCCTTCGGCGCCCCCTGCTCGTCGCGGATCAGCGTCCTGCGCGTGTCGATGTAGATCTCATGGCCGTCCCTGTGGTGGACCCTGAGCTCCCCCTGCCAGGAGCCCTTGGCCATCGTCTCTTTGACGGCGTGCTTCAGCGCGACCCGGTCCTCGACCGGGAACATCTCCGAGGCCGTTTTCCCAACCAGCTCCGACGCCTTCCACCCGAAGAGGAGCTCGGCGGCTCCGTTCATGTAGGCGACCTTGCTATCAAGCGTCAGCATGAGGATGGCGTCGTGGGCCTGGTCCAGCATCGCGGCCTGCTCCGTGATCTTCTGCACGGCCTGCCGGCGCTCCGTGATGTTGCGGCCGATCCCGACCATCCCGATGACCGTGCCGTCATGGTCGCGCAGGGGCACCTTGGTGGTCGACCACCAGTTCTGCTGCCCGAGCGGGCCCGGGATCAGCTCCTCGA
>PMSP01000193.1 GCA_003168315.1 Opitutaceae bacterium | reverse complement strand
CCGCCTGGCGCGCCAGGAGCCAGAGGAGATCCGAAAGGCGGTTGGTCCACTGGAGGAGGAGGGGGCGCACGGTGCGGCCGCCGGCCTGCAGGCCGGACAGCCTGCGCTCGGCCCGCCTCGCCGCGACGCGCGCCCGGTCGAAGGCGAGGGCGGTGGGATTTGCCCCCGGGGTGGCCCATCCCTCCATGCGGAGCCCGATCGACTCGAGCGCTGCCAGATGGTCGTCGAGGCGCCGCAGGTCCGCCTCCTCCAGCCGCGCGAACTTCGAGGAGGCGTGGCCGGCAGAGTCCTCCTCGGCGCAGGCGACCTCGCCCATCAGGGCGACCAGCGATGCCTGGACGGCCGCGAGGAGCGCGGGGGCCGCCGGGTCCGTCGCCAGCATCCGCGCCGCGCCGACCTCGACGTTCAGCTCGTCAAACGCCCCCACCGCCTCGATCTGCGGGTGGTCCTTCGGGACGCGCTGGCCGTGGAGGAGGCTCGTCGTCCCCTTGTCGCCCTTGCGGGTCGCGATGCTCACTTGGGGGGCGCGCTCCGCGCGGCCCTGGTGCTCTTCGCGAGCGCCTTCACGGCCTCGTCGATCGTCGCGCGGACCTCCTTCTCCATCCGGTCGATGAAGAGCACCCCGTTCAGGTGGTCGACCTCGTGGAGCACGCAGCGCGCGAGGAGGCCCGTGCACTCGAGGACGTGGGGGTTGCCATCCTGGTCCTGGAATTTCGCGACTAGGGTCTCGGCGCGCGCCACGTCGCCGCGGATGTCGGGGAACGACAGGCAGCCCTCCTCGGACGTGACGACGGGCGCCTTGCGAGCGACGGTGATCTTCGGGTTGGCGACCACCATGGGCATGAAGATCTCGAGCGGCGTCTTCGCCCCGTCAATCTTCCAGTCGAAGTCGGCCTCGACACTCCGCAGGTCGACGACGCACAGCTGGAGCGGCCTGCCGCCCTGCTGCGCGGCCAGCCCGATCCCGCGAGCCTCGAGCATCGTTTCGATCATCTGGGCGGCAAAGGAGGCGAGCGCGGCGTCAAATGCAGTGACTTTCTCGCCTTTCTTGCGTAAAACTGGATCGTTGTAGTGAACAATTTCCAGAGACATCGGTCGGTGAGACTGTCCAGCCTGAATGCCCTCTGTCGGGCCCGCAACCTATACTTTAGAGAAGAGCATGAGTCGAACCCCAGAGGCCCATAAGACCCCGGCAGCTGCGCCGGCGCTCGTTTTCGCCGGCGTCGCGATAGCCGTGCTTGCCTGGCTTCTTCCCGTCAGCCTGAAGTCGGTCAGCAGGGGCCTCCTGCGTTCGGCTGGCGCCGGCACCCCGTCCGTCGCCGGCTTCGGGCGCGACCTGGTGGATTCCGAGAAGATTGGCCCGGCGCTGTTCCTCCTGCAGACCGCCAAGGCCGTGGACGACCCCGGGGCCCCCGCCCTCGGGACCGCGGTGGACGAGCTGTCCGCGCGCCAGCCGGCGCTCGTCGCCTGGGGCGGCTGGGACGCCTCATTGGACCCCCTCTTCAACCTTCGCCAGAAGACAACGCGCACCTCGAGCACGCCGGTCCTCACGTTCCTTGTGCCGGAGGCCGCCCGGGACCGGGTTCGCGCGTACCTGGCCAATTCCGGCTCGCTCGGCGTGCAGACGATCCTCAAGACGCGCGACATAACGTCGACCGGCCGCTTCGTGCCGGCGAGCCGCGCCGGCGGCCAGCCGCTTGACGCCCTCATCCTCCTCACCGGGCTCCTTTACCAGGGCGAGCACCTGTCCCCGCGCCTGCAGCGCGAGGTGCGGTCACTCGCCGAGTCGTCCGTGCAGCGCAACGAGCTCGGCGACCTCGAGGGATTCTACATGGACCTCCTCTCTCTCGGGCGCCGTCTCGACTGGACGCAGCTCGCCGAGCTCGTCAAGCGCACCGATAGCGTGCAGACGGTGAGCGAGTACGCCCACCTTGCCCGCGTGGCGCCCGACCAGCTGCCGTTCATATATTCGGCCGCGCTCCTCTCGAACTCGTCCGACAGGGTGTCGGCCTACCTGATCCGGTTCGGGAAGTCTGGCTCCGAGGACCTGCGGCTCGCGATCTCCGACGGCCAGGGCGCCGTCAACCTGCTCCTGCGGCGCGCGGTGCCCGTGAACCGCTCGCCCGGTCCCCCCATGGGTGCCGCCTCGGCGCTCGTCCTCGAGCACCCGCGCCTCATGCTCGCCGTGAAGTACGCGGGCTACATCCTCGGGCTCTTCCTTCTCCTGCGCGGCCTTGACATCTGGGTCATTTCGCCCGGCGGCGGCCCCTCGGCCGGCCCGCAGCAGCACGTGCGCGCGGGCGTGCTTGCCATCGTCCTGTCGGCGCTCCTCATCGTCGCGACCGAGCCATTCCTTCTCAAGGCCGCCCCCTCGTCGGAATACCGGGTGCGGCTCGCCATCCCGATGCTCGCCACGACGGCCACTCAAACAGAATCCGCTCAAACCTCAAAACCGGTCACTATGGAAACCTCCACGCTCGTATCAATCGGCATATTCGCCGCGCTCCAAGTCGGCATGTACATGGCCTGCCTCCGCAAGATCCGCGAGATAGAGACGCAGGACGCGTCCCCGCAGCTCAAGCTCCGGCTGATGGAGAACGAGGAGAACCTCTTCGACAGCGGCCTCTACGTCGGGATGATGGGGACGGCGGCCGCCCTCGTCCTCCAGGTGGTCGGCGTCATCGAGCCCAACCTGCTCGCCGCCTACTCCTCCAATTTGTTCGGCATCATCTGCGTCGCGCTCGTCAAGATCCGGCACGTGCGCGGATTCAAGCGCCGCCTCATCCTTGAGGGCCAGAGAACCGCCGTCGCGGTATGAACAGGACGCTCCTCCTTTTCATCGTCGACTTCCTCTTCCTGAACCTCATCGCGCTCACGCGGTNNCGCCCGCGCCAGCCGCCGGTGAACGAGATCTCGGCGAACACGGTCTCCAAGGACCAGGACCTGGTCGAGGCCATGAGGCAGTCGCTCGCCGAGGAGCAGCTCTCCCGCCAGGCGGTCGAGCAGAAGCTCGCCTCCTCCGACTCGACCCTCGCCTCCCGCGAGCGCAGCCTCGGCCAGCTACAGACCGACAGCCAGAAGCTGACTGCCCAGCTGGTCGACACCCAGAAGTCCCAGGCCGACCTGAACCTCAAGTACCAGGCCGAGACCGAGGAGAATTCCCTCACCCGGAGCCAGCTTGCCCAGCTCCAGCGGGAGCTCGAGGACAAGAAGGCCGAGGCGGACCGCCAGAAGCAGTCGCTCGCCGCCCTCGAGACGCAGCAGGCCGATTCCCGAAAGCAGATCGAGGGGCTCACCGTCGCGGTCGCCGTCGGGGAGCGCGAGAAGCAGGAGCTGGTCGCCAAGGCCTCGGACCTCGAGGGCCAGGTGCAGACCGAGCGGACGGAGCGCGTCAAGGTGGAGCAGGCGACGAACCAGCTGGCCGAGGGCGTCGGCGCCCTCGCGCAGAACTCCGGGGAGCTCACGAAGGAGATCCGCGACAACCGACCGATCTCCTCAAACGTGCTCTTCAACGACTTCCTGGCAAACCGGGTGGACACCACGTTCTCCGCCTCCAAGAAGGGCCTGTTCGGGACCAATACCAAGGAGAAGGACACGAAGACGGTGTTCACGACGGACGGGAAGCAGGTCTACGCCCTTGCCGACGCCGAGGACACGCCCTTTTCCCTGCGGGAGATCGGCTCGGACTGGGAGAATATCTCGGTCCATTTCGACCGGGCGCCCGACTACAAGTCCACCGGCTCCAAGATTGAATTCCTCGAGGCGGACCCCCGCGTGGTCGTGATCCCGGTCGACGCCCAGCAGGTCGCCGCGCTCGGGGTCAAGGTGTACCCGCTCGCGGCCGATCCCCTCAAGTTCCCGGAGGCCCTCCTCATCAGCGGGGGCGGCAAGGGATACGGGGAGCTCGGCTTCAAGCTTGACGCCGCCCACCCGGGCTACGTCCGCGTGGACAACCGTCTTTTCAAGCGCCTCTTCGGGGACTTCGCGACCTCCCGGGGCGACCTTGTCTTCAGCAAGACGGGAGAGCTCCTGGGGATCATGGTCAACAGCGACTACTGCCTCCTCCTCGGGGACTTCACGCCGATGGCCACGATAGCCGCCGGCGACGAGGCCGCGAACGAGCACACGGGCAGCCTCCTCGACTCGCTTTCGTCGCGCATCCTGGCGATGCCGGCCGAGCTCCAGTAGCGGCCGGCCTAGCCCGGGGGCCTCGTGAACACGGCGCTCCGCACGAGGCCGCCCTGGAAGTCCCTGCTCGCGACCCTCGTCCATCCGGCCTCCCCGAGGATCTCCTCGGAGCGGGGCAGCCGGGACGTCCCGAGGCCGGTCGCCGCACGGAAGAAGGCGTAGAGGACGGCGAGCCACGCACGGGCGCGCAGCCTCGCGAGCCCGCCCGCGGGCACCCTGAAGTCGGCGAAGAGCCAGGACGACCCCGGCGCCAGCGCGGCGCCCGTCTGCGCCACGACCGAGGCGACCCCGCGGTCGTCGAGGCAGTCCAGGAAGAAGAGGGTCGCCACCCCGTCGAAGCTCCCCGGGGCGGGCCTCAGGGACCGGGCGTCGGCGCAGAGGAACTCCACCCGCCCGGCCGCCTCGGAGCCCGCGATCCTCCGGGAGGCGCGTTCGATCATGCCCGGGCTCGAGTCGACGCAGAGGATCCGCGCCCCCTGGGCGGCCTCGGCCAGCCGCGCGGCGCAGCGGCCGTCGCCCTCCCCGAGGAGGAGGATGTTCCGGCAGCCGGAGAGGCGCCCGAGGTATTCGAAGCGGGCGCGCTCCAGGTCGCGCCCGAATGCGGCGAACTCAAGCGCGCGGTACCAGCGCGCCAGCCTGCCGAAACCCGCCCCGGTCCCCCTCATGGGAATTTCCCGAGGGCGACGAAGGCCGCGGGAGTCATCAGGGCGACGTCCGCCAGGACGCGGGCCGCGCGGCGGCCGGTCCGGGGTTCAGCCCGGTCGACGAGCCCGAGAAACAGGGCGCTGGCGACCGCGCACGCCGCGGCGGGAAGCGCGCGGCTGCCGGCGGCAAACAGCGCCCCGGCCGCCACGGCCGATATCGCCCAGGGGAGCGCCCTGCTGAGGGCGGCTGCCCGGCCAAACTGGAGGGCGAGCGAGGTCTGCCCGTGACTTCGGTCGACCTCGTCCTCCCAGACGGAGATGAGCGCGCAGTTGGAGAAGCAGAGGAGGACGAAGAGGACAAGGGGGACCGCCATCCCGGCCAGGTCCGGGACGGGGCTGCTGACGACGAAGACGGCCGCCCCCGCCCCGAGGAGGCCCGCGACGCAGGCCTCCTTCGGGGCCCGCCACCGATTTTTCCTGTGGACCAGCTGATGGGATAGGAGGTACGCCGAGACGGGGGCCAGGATGATCGCCCCCGCCCTGAGCTCGGCGGCGCTCAGGCCGGTGAATGAAAGGAGGAGGTCAGCCGCGAGGACGGCGGCCCAGGCCGACGCGATCGGCCAGCGCCACCTCTGGTGGAACCGGAGCCGGTGCGTGCGGATGTCATCCGGGACGAGCCTCCATCCCTCGATCCAGCGGTCCGCGCAGTACGAGAGCCACACCGAGCAGCCGAGGACGGCCCTCTCGGGCAGCCCAAGCCGGACGGAGGCGCTGCGGGCGATCAGCTCCTGCCAGAGGAGGACGACCGCCGGGGCGTCGAGCGACAGGATTGTGGGCCAGAGCCACCACCGGGGT
>PMSP01000004.1 GCA_003168315.1 Opitutaceae bacterium | reverse complement strand
GCTGGACAGCGGCACTATTTCGGGGGGCACCGTGAGCGGCGGAGCGCTCACGTTTGGCAATGGAGGCGGGACGCTAAGCGGGGTCACCATGAGCGGCAACTTTACGCTCCCGACGAACGCGAGCTTCACGGCAAACTCGGACACGACATTCACGGGCAGCGGAACGACGACATTCGCCGGCGGCAACACGGCGACCGTGAACGGATCCAGTGCCCTGACGATCGCCTCGGGATCGACCTGGTCGGGCGGATTCAACATACTTGCCAATTCAGCCAGCACCACGGTTCAGAACTCCGGGACGCTCACCGACAATGGAGCGACGGCCGATATCCGTGGTCAGGGCCTTGCCGGATTCGTTTTCACGAACTCCGGGACCCTGACCAGCATTGGCGGAGGCACGTTCGATGTCGGCTACTTTGCTTCCGACATGATAACAAATGCATCGGGTGGAACGATGACCGCAAATGGCGCAGGCAGCATCATCAACCTCGGGGAGAACGCGGCCCCGTGGACCAACGCGGGCCTGCTGGACGTGACCAACGGCGGGACGATCAACCTGGGGGGCAGCTTCACGACGGGAAACATGGGGACCATCACCATTGGAACGGGCGGCGGCATCGTTGATATCACAGGCGCACTGGACAATTCGTCAGCGACGCTCAATGGGCCCGGTGGCGGCGCCTACAGTCTGGACGGGGGCACAATAACAGGCGGCACTGTGAACGGAGGCGCGCTCACATTTGGCACTGGAGGCGGCACGCTTAGCGGGGTGANNCCTTTGCCGGTGGCAACAACGTCACCCTGAACGGCACGGGGACGGCGCTTACGCTCGCGTTGGGCGAGGCCTGGACCGGCAACGTGGCCGTTTCGGGCGGCGCGAACAACGTGGCCATGGTCAACGATGGAACCATCACGAGCACGGTGGGCTCCACGATCTACGGCGGCACCTACAGCGGGTTCACCTTCACTAACAACGGAACCGTGACGAGCAGCAGCGGGACGCTGCAGGTCGGCGACAGCGGGACCGACATGGTGATCAATAATAGCGCGGGCATGATCGAGGCCATGGGCGGCGCCACTCTCAACATCGGGATCAACAGCGCCGGCGGCATCACGAACACGGGCCTCCTTGAGGCGACGGGAACCGGCAGCACGCTGGTGATTGGGACCGGCACGACGCCGTGGACCAATACCGGGGGCACGATAACGGCGACGAGCGGCGGGATCGTGGAGCTCGGCGGCGACTTCACGGACAGCAGCCTGACACTCGGGACAATCAACGGAGCCGGCGGCACGCTCTACATCACGGGGACATTGACGAACGCCGGCACCCTCGGGCTGCCGGACGGCAGCGGCATCTACACGCTGGGCGGCGGGTTCGTTAACGGCGGCTCGGTAAGCACGGGTGCGCTCACCTTCAGCAATTTCGGCGGCACGCTTAGCGGGGTGACGATGACTGGCAACTTCACGGTGCCAAGCGGCGCGAGCTTCAAGGCAAATACGGACACGACGTTCACGGGCGGCACGACCACCTTTGCCGGTGGCAACAACGTTTCCCTGAACGGCACGGGGACGGCGCTCACGCTCGCGTCGAGCGAGGCCTGGACCGGCGACGTAGCGATTACGGGCGCGGCGAACAACCTGGCTTTGATCAACAACGGCACGCTCACGAGCACGGTCGGTGCCACGATCTACGGCGGCACCTACAGCGGGTTTACCTTCACAAACAATGGCGTGATTGATTCCACGGGAGGCACGCTGCAGATCGCTGATTCCGGGACTGACGTATTCGCGAATGCTCCGGGCGCGACCGTTGAGGCAATCGGCGGGAATGTCACCCTGGGACTTGGCACTGCGACGGTCTCCAACCTTTCCAGCAACACGCTGACGGGAGGGACGTGGATTGCCTCCGGTGCGGCCACGCTGAGCCTGCCCAACGCGACCAACTCAATCGTGACGAACGGCGCGGCGACCACGATTGAGCTCAGCGGTGCGGGTTCCAGCATCACTTCGGGACCGTCGAACCACACCCTTGAACAGACGCTGACGACGAACGACGGCACACTCGAGGTGCTTTCCAACCGGAATTTCGCCTCGACCAGCATCGGCATCACGAACAACGGCGTCCTGCAGCTCGGGGGTGGGACGCTGACGGGCGCCTCGCTCACGAATGGCTCCGGCAGCTCCATCTTCGGCACGGGAACCCTGAGCCCGACCGGCGGGGTCACGATCGGTTCCGGCGTGTCGATCTCGCCGGGAACCCCCGTTGCGAACCAGTATGTCGGGACTCTTTCATTCGGGACCGGCGGCAACCTCGGGATGGGCGGCGCCACCACCTTCGACATCATGAACAGCACGGCCCCGACCCCGGGCGTCGACAACGACACGATCAATGTCACCGGCACGCTGACTGTCTCCGCGACCGCGGGAAACCCATTCACGATCAACCTCGAGTCGATCAATCCGGGGACGGGACTCCCCGGCATGGCCAATTTCCTTTCCTCCGGAACCTACCAGTGGACGCTCCTCTCCGCGGGAACCGTCTCGGGCTTCAACGCCTCCGACTTCACGATCAACGACAGCTCGTTCACGAATAGCATCGGGATCGGCGGATTCTTTGTCTCGGCCAGCGGCAGCGACATATTCCTCAATTTCACGCCGATTCCGGAGCCGTCGACCTGGGCGCTCATGGCGGCGGGCGTCGCGGCGCTCGGGTTCGCGGGCTGGCGCCGGCGCCGGGCCCGCGCCTAATCCGCCTTCAGGAGCGACTTCAGGTCCTGGAGCGAGATCCCGGCCGCCACCGCGTCGCTGGCCTCGAACACCCCCGCCAGGAGCGCACGCTTCTCGTCCTGGAGCGCGAGCACCTTTTCCTCCACGGTCCCGGAGCAAACGAGCTTGTAGCTCGTGACGACTCGCGTCTGGCCGATCCGGTGGGCTCGGTCCGTCGCCTGGGCCTCGGCCGCCGGGTTCCACCAGGGGTCGAAATGGACGATGGTATCCGCCCCGGTCAGGTTGAGCCCGGAGCCGCCGGCCTTGAGCGAGAGGAGGAAGACCGGCGTCTCGGCCGACGCCTGGAATCGGTCGATCTCCACCTGGCGGGCGTTCGGGGCCATCGAGCCGTCGAGGTAGGCGTGGGGGATTCCCTGCGCCTGGAGCTCGGCCCGCAGGAGGGCGAGCAGCGACGTGAACTGGGAGAAGACAAGGAGGCGGTGCCCGTCGTCCGCTGCCTCGGCGAGGATTTCCCTGAAGGACTCGAGCTTCGCCGATCCGTCGAACGGCGCCTCCGTTGAAGCGGCCTCAGTGGACACGAGCCTCGGGTCGCAGCAGATCTGCCGCAGCCTGAGGAGCTGCGTCAGGGCTGCGAGCCTGACCCGGCCCTCGCCGGCGCCCGAGGCCTCGAGGTCGAACAGCTCGCGCTCCGACTTCTCCTGGAACGAGCGGTAAAGGTCGGCCTGGGCCGGCTCGAGCGTGCACCAGACGACCTGCTCAATCCGCGCGGGAAGCTCGGGCGCCACGACCTGCTTCGTCCGCCGCAGGATGTAGTGGGCCGTCTTCGCCCGCAGGCGCCCGTCAAACCACGAGCGCTCCTCGCTGCGGGCGCCCTGGGGCACGCGCTCCAGGTAGCCCGGCAGGATGAAGTCAAAGAGGGAGCGCAGGTCGTCCAGCGAGTTCTCGACGGGGGTGCCCGTCAGGAGGAAGCGCCCCTTTGCCCTGAGCGAGCGGAGCGCCTGGGCGTTCTGGGAGCGGCGGTTCTTCACGTGCTGGGCCTCGTCGCCGACGACGCACGCGAATTCCACCTTGCCGAAGAACTCGCGGTCCCGCGTGAGGGTGCCGTAGGAGGTGATGATCAAGTCCCAGGGCGCCAGGTCGCGGGCCTCGGAGAGCCGACTGTCCCCGCGGTGGATGAACACCCGCAGGTGCGGGACAAACCGCGCCGCCTCCCGGCGCCAGTTCTCGACGAGCGAGGCCGGGCAGACGACGAGGCTTGTCCCCCCAGCACCCTGCACGGCGGAGAGGAGCGCCAGCGCCTGGAGCGTCTTCCCAAGGCCCATCTCGTCGGCCAGTATCCCTCCGAGGCCGTTCCTGTGGAGATGCCAGAGCCACGCGGCCCCGAGCCGCTGGTAGGGACGGAGCGCGGTGTCGAACGGCGCTGGGATGGGCGCGGGCTCGAGGCGCGACAGGTTGCGAAGGGCGCCCGTCCTCGCGCGCCACTCCTCCGGCGGCCTGAAGCCCGGCGAGAGGGCCTCCAGCATGTCCTCGACCTCGGCGGCGCGGGCGGCCCCGATCCGGCCGACCCGGCGCGCCGAGGGGGCCGACTCCCCGCCGTCTGAAAGAACACGCTGGGCGTCCGCGAGCCTTTTCAGGCGCGAGGGATCGATCAGGATGACCTTTCCCTCGACATCCAGGTAGCCGCGGCCGGCCGATAGGGCCTCGCGGACTGCCGCCTCTCCGGCGGGACCCGCCCGGAGCCCTACCGCGACTTCCCAACCGTCGCCGGCGGGGGAGGCCTCGCAGACGATCTCCGCTGCCGAGAGGTGCGCCGTCCTCGCCGTGAAGTTCGCAGTGAAGCGCGCCCCGAGCTCCCCGCGCAGGCGCTCCCCATGCGCGGCGAGGAAGGAGAGCGTCTTGTGCCGGTCGCGCAGCCACCACTTCCTGTTCGAGGGCTCCAGGACGAACCCGGACCCCTTGAGGAGCTCGAGCGCCCCGCGGTAGCGGCTGTCCTCGCGGGAGGGGAGCGTGACCGCCAGGTAGTGCTCCGAGCCGTCGACCTCCATCGGCTCGGTCGGGACTGCCCTGGCAGTCCTGGCCGGCCTCGGCATGGTATCCGGCGCCTTCTGGGAGGCAGTGGGAGGCGGGGCGGCCAGCACGGCGTCATGGTCCCACGGGACAGGCTTCCCCTGCTCCACGAATATCGGCTGCCCGGCCGAGGCCGCCGCCAGGTCCCCCAGCTGCCGGCGGGTCACCTGGATGAAGGGTGGGGGTCTCGGCGTCGCACACCAGGCCTGCAGGAGACCGAGGACCGGGGCGAGCGCCGGCCCGGGGTCCGCCGCCGGGTCGAGCTCGATCCGCAGGACGACGGCGTCCCTCGCCGCGGCGACCACGAGGTTGGGGGGAAGATGGAGGAGAAGTGACGGCACGTGGGCTTGCGGGTTATGCTTTCAATCTTATGCGGGAATTGGAATAAAACACCGCGTCCGCGACTCCGAACTGGACAACCTGATGAACAACGAGGCCTTTGCACAACTGGTGGATGCGCACTACGCGCCCCTCTACCGCTTTGCGCTCAGCCTTTCCCGGAACGGCTCGGACGCGGGCGACCTGGTGCAGCAGACCTTCTTCATCTGGGCCACCAAGGGGCACGGCCTGCGGGAGCTCTCGAAGGCCAAGTCATGGCTCTTCACGACCCTCTACCGGGAATTCCTGCGCGGCCGCCGGCGGGACTCGCGCTCGTCGTCGCTCGAGGACCTGCCGCCGGGCGAGAAGGATCCGGCGGCCGAGGACGTCGACCGCGTGTCCCGGATGGACGCGGCGCTCGTCATGTCCGCCCTTCAGGCCGTGGACGAGACATTCCGGGCTCCGCTCACCCTCTTTTACCTGGAGGACATGTCGTACCAGGAGATCGCCGACACGCTTGAGGTGCCGATCGGCACGGTCATGTCGCGGCTCTCGCGCGGCAAGGCGCAGCTGCGGACCGCGCTCGAGCGGGCGGAGGCGCCGGGCCCCAAGGTCCTTCCGTTCCCCGACTCCAAGGGAGCCCGAGCATCATGACGATAGATGAGGCCAAGTTCATACTGACAGGTTTCCGGCCAAACGGCAGCGACGCAGGGAGCCCCGCGTTCAGCGACGCCGTCCGCATGTCCGGCGAGGACCCGCTCCTCGGCGCTTGGTTCGCGCAGTCCCGCGCCCATGACACGGCGGTCGCCGGCAAGCTGAGGGAGATCGTCCCGCCGGCGGGCCTGCGGGAGGCCCTGCTGCAAGCCACTTCCGCCAGCAAGCCGTTTCTCGGAATCTGCTTGGGAATGCAGTGGCTGTTCGAAGGGAGTGAGGAGTGCGCCGAGATTGCAGGAGCAGGCATCTTTCCCGGCAAGTGCCGGCAGTTTCCGTCTTCAGTGAAGTCGCCGCACGTCGGCTGGAATTCTCTGACGGTTCAGCCAGGGTCACGCTTGTTGCGAGGCATCGCACAGGATTCCTTTGTTTACTACACGCACTCTTTCCATGCGCCTCTGGTCGCCGCGACGGCGGCGGCCACTGAATACGGATTGCAGTTTGCCGGCGCCGTTGAGCGCGACAACATTTTCGGAGTGCAGTTTCATCCCGAGAAATCAGGAGACGTAGGACTCTCGATCCTGAAGAATTTCTGCGAGGTCTGAGGTGTTGACCAAGCGCATCATCGCCTG
>PMSP01000051.1 GCA_003168315.1 Opitutaceae bacterium | reverse complement strand
CGGAGCTCGGGACGCTTCTGCCGCTTACCACTTCATGCACGATCTGGCCTCTCGCATGGCGAATCGGATTCAACTCACAACTGACGGCCTGACCCATTACCTTCCTGCCATTTCCGAAGCGTTCGGAATGGAAGTCGATTACGCGCAACTGGTGAAAGTCTATGGCTCACCCGAGCAAACAGAGGCGCGATATTCTCCCGCTCAATGCATGGGAGCGAGACGCGCAACCGTCTGCGGCGCTCCGCTAAACGCCCATATTTCCACAAGCATAGTCGAGCGCCAAAACCTCACCATGAGAATGTCGATGCGTCGCTTCACCCGCCTGACAAATGCCTTCTCAAAGAAGATTGAGAACCACGAGCATTCAGTCGCACTTCACTTCATGCATTATAACTTCTGCCGCATTCACCAATCCCTACGCGTCACTCCCGCCATGGAAGCAGGAGTTAGCAATCATGTTTGGGGCTTGGAAGAACTGGTTGGCTTGTTAGATTCTCCTCTCGCCCAAGCGGCTTGAATGAAACGATTCGAACTGACGGTTGCCCGAATTGAAGAGCCCGATGGAATGCCGCTAATGTTCGTTCAAGTGCCTTGGCGCTACTTCTCCCATTTCTTAGGGCCCACAACTTTCGAATCAGTGGTGAGCAGAGCAATGTTACTCTCCACAGTAAAATATCTGCCCATTTCAGTGTCCCAATCGCCAGCAGGCGAATGGAAATGCGACCCGGTACTTGAGCATCACTGGAAGCGCATACTCGCCACCACGAAGGCCGAAGAATTAGACTGGCATATAATGAAAGTAGAGGCTTCTGAATCTCCTTTTGAGGAGATGGATTTGAAACTAAAGATTTTCCCGTACGGGGAAGGTTGAGTGCATTTTTGCGCGTTATCACACGGGCATCTTATATGCGCTTCCGTGTTTTAGGCCCTGAAGTCACCCCGCCAAAATCATAAGCTGTTCCAAACTGTACCATTACCGTGGTCCGGGTAGTGGGTCAGTATGGAGGAAGGAGAGATTCCGGCCGGCCAGGCCAGCGGTTCCTCAGACTGGGGACGTTCACGTTTCCGAAATGCCCGGTTTCTTGCCTCTGCCGCTTCCACGCCGGGCCGAAAGGCCGGCAAACACTTTGCGGCTTTGCAGGTAAATCATTGATTGTGCGTTCACCTTGGCCGGCCACAATGACCCGCTCGTAGAGAGAACGCATGGCCTTGTTCAAAAACTCTGATCGCCCGCGACAAGCGTGAGGGGGAAGGTAATCGTGACGAAACCGACGATACTTGTTTCAACGTGGGGCGATGGGCTGTTCGCAGTCACCGGCGATCGGCGCACGCAAGAGATTGCAAACCATCCTGTGAGGGGGCTGGCGCCGGATGGACGCGGAGGTGCGCTCGCCATAGTCGGCCGACATTCGCTGCGCAGGCGTGCATCAAGCGGCGAATGGGCAACCGTCGCCACGAGCAAGTTCGAGCTCTCGTGCTGCATGTCTGTCCGGGACACCATCTACGTTGGAACTGACGATGCACGCATGCTGCGGCTGGCCCCGGGGGGAAGCGTGCTCGATCCCATCGATGGATTCGACAGCGTCCCGGGCCGGGATGCCTGGTTTGCCGGCTCGGCAATTGTCAATGGGCAGCGTCTTGGGCCACCGCTGGGTGTTCGCTCGGTCGCGGCCAACTCGAACGGGAGCGTACTGTTCGCCAACGTTCACGTGGGGGGAATTCCGCGTTCAATGGATGGCGGAAGAACCTGGCAGCCCACCATAGATATCAACAGCGATGTCCATGAGGTGCGCACGCACCAAGGGGATCCCAACCTTGTCGTCGCAGCGTCCGCTATCGGCCTCTGCATTAGCCGCGACGCGGGAGCAACGTGGACCATCGAACGCGACGGCCTGCATGCATCGCACTGCTATGCGGTCACTTTCTCGGGCGACGACATTATCTTCTCGGCGTCGACCGATTTTTTTGCGCCTGAGGGGCGAATCTATCAGCGGCCGGTCAAGCCGGATGGGGCCGTTGCGGCCGTCGAAGGCGGCATGCCGGCGTGGATCGAGGGCATTGCCGACACCGGTTGCATCGCCGCAAGCGGCTCTTCAATTGCGGTCGCTGATAGAGCTGGCAACTTGTACGGTTCGGACGACTTCGGGCAGGCCTGGTCATGCAGGAGCACCGGACTGCCGGTCCCGAGCGGTGTTCTCATCTGTTGAGGCAGGCGGGCACTTCAGTTCATGTCTCTGCCAAGCTGCCTGAAGGGGCACTGCCGACTTGGTTCGGATGGAACCTCACTAATGCCGCAGTGTTTGCGAACGTCGGGAGGATGCATCCCTTGCAACTTCCGGGAAAGTGGATCCTGACGGCGCGCCGGCAAAGCCCTCCGGATTTCAAGCTGACTCGCTAACTTCGATTTCAAACTGACCCGCTACCTTGATCCGGCTCGTCGGTCAGTTTGACAGTTCTCTCCCATTGGGCCAATGGAGTGGGTTATGGAGATCAAACGGGTCGGCTCGCAGCCGTCCGGCAAGGGTCCTGCCGACTGGTTTACTGGCACGGTGCGGATTGACCCGCTGTTTCAGGCACCCGACCCGGCGCTCGTTGCTGGCGCCAGCGTCACGTTTGAGGCCGGGGCACGCACCGCCTGGCACACGCATCCGCTCGGACAGACATTGATTGTCACGGCGGGCTGCGGGTGGGCTCAGCGGGAAGGGGGCGCGATAGAGGAGATTCATCCGGGGGATGTGGTTTGGTTCTCCCCGGGAGAGAAACATTGGCACGGAGCCAGGCCGACCACGGCCATGACCCATATCGCAATCCAGGAGCGATCGGGAGGCAAGGTGGTGGACTGGATGGAGCCTGTCAGCGACGAGCAGTACAGGCTGTGAATCCGGATCCAGACTGACCGGCGACGTGGTCCGCCCGGTCCCGGGCCAAGATCAGAACTCGGTGGACAGCGTCAGGAAGTAGTTCGTCGTCGGCAGGACGTTGTAGGCGTTGCTGGCGGGGGTGGCCCCGACCGCGCTGATGACCTGCACCTTGCGGTTGAGGGCATTGTCCAGCTGGAGCTTGATCTTGACCGAGTGCAGGAAGCACCCGGCCGGCATCTTGAACGCGTACCCGCAGGCAAAGTCGACCATCCAAAATCCCGGATCCTCGGCGGACTGGACCGGGACCGGGGTTCCCCCCTGTTGTCCGGTCGAGGTCTGGCCGTAGAGCCCCAGGTCCGGGTTCACGAGCGCGCTCGAATAGACGACGAAGGGGCCCACGTACTTGTCGTCGACCGATGCGAACCAGCCCGATCGGTTGTAGACAGCGCCCAGGGCGGCGGTGGAATTGGGCACTCCGTTCGCCCCGAAGGCGCCCAGGGACGCGACGTTGAACGACGGGACCCCGGCGTCGGTCTTGTAGGTCGCTCGGTTGAGGGATCCGTTCGCGTAGACGCTCAGCCCCGCGCCGACGTAGTAGGTCCCCTCGACCTCAAGGCCGCTCAGCCACGCGCCCCTGGACTGGAAATAGAGCGAGTTGGTTGAGTCGTTCGGATCCGTCACCGATGACACGAGGTTGTCGATGTCGATCAGGTACACGTCGGCGTCGGCATTGAACCTGTCGGTCTTGAAGACTGTGCCGACCTGGTAGTTGAGCGTCTCCTCCTCCTTCAGGTTCCCCGGGTTGTAGCTCGTGCCGGTCTTCGCCAGGTCATTGGGGTCGTTCGGGACGTTTTCCTCGTCGGTAACGATCGGGTAGGCGATCCCCTTCGCCAGCTGCACGTAGGCGGACCAGTTCGGCGTTAGCAGGTAGTTGGCCGAGAGGTGGGGCTCGTAGTTCGTGTAGGTGTTGTTGCTAAAATCGGGCTTTTCCGTGCCCTGGTTGACCGGGGCCTCGAGATCGATCGTGAAGTTCGAGTCCTTAACCCCCGCCTCGATCGTCAGGTTTTTGACCGGCTTCCAGATGAGGTCGGCGTAGGGCTGGAAGGTCTTGTTGAAGACGTGCATATACCACTGGTACCCGGGCTTGAACGGGGACCCCTTCGAGTTGGTCGGGTCGATGAACCCGAAGGTCATGGCGTCTTCCGGGTTGGCCGCGGCATAGGCGGGACTGTAGTCGAGCAGGTAGGCGTAGCGGTCGGCGCGGACATACTCGGTCCACACCCCGACCTGCTCCTCCAGCTGCGAATCCTCGCCGTGGGCCACGGCCAGGTAATTGCCGAACGCCCGGTACGCGTTGACCTTGATCCGGCCGCCCGGGTCGTCGTCGTTCGTGATGCCGCTCGCCTTGGTCTGGCCCTCACCCGTGTCCGGAAGCGTGGTGTCCGACGAGTTCGTATACGCCGGACCTGCGTAGGCAGTCCCGGGGAACTTGGTCACGGAGCCGCCGACAATGGGATCCGAGGAGTTCTCGTGGCTGTCGTTGTTGTAGTAGTAGGTGTAGGCCTTGTCGCCCAGGCTGAAGTCCCCGAACTTCGACCTGAGGCCGACATATTCAAAATCCGCCTGCTTCTGCTGGTAGTTGTACGGGTAGAAGTTGTCGTTCGGATCGAAGGGGTTGTCATCCAGGCCGTAGTTGCGGCCGTACAGGTTGATCTGCGCCTGCGTCACCGTCCCCGGGTTGTTGAACTTGATGTTGTTGTAGTTGGCGACGACCGTCAGCGTCGTGCTGGCTCCGATCGGCTGCACGTACTTGAGGTAATAGGTGTTCCTTTGCAGGTAGGAAAAGCTGCGGTACCCGTCGGAGCTCATGTACTGGTACGTCGCCACCAGGGACGCGCCGTCGAGCTTCGGGACAACGCCAGTGTTCACCTCGACGTTTCCGAGGAATGTGTTCCAGCTGCCGTCGGAAACGGTCAGCACGGTCGCCGCGTCCGCGCGCGGATCCTTGGAGAGGAGCCCGATAGTGCCGCCAAATGTGTTTTCGCCGATGTCCGCGGCCGTTCCCGGCCCGCGGTCGATTACCTCGCCGCCCAGGACCTTCGCGGGAAAGTAGCTGGTCGTGTGGTGGGTCTGCCCGTTGGCGTCCCCGAACGGGATGCCGTCGTACGTCACGTTGAACTGCCCGTCCTGAAAGCCGCGCATCGAGAGCATCTTCGACTCGCTTAGGCCCGGACCCTCCGTCTCGATGTTGACGACGCTGGGCGCGATGTTGGCGATGGTCGCGTAGTCGGCCGTCGGCGCCATGGTGTTGTTGATCGTCTGGGCGCTTATGAACGACTGGGGCTGCGTGGCGTCGAGCGTGCTCTCGACCGGCGCCTCGGTGAGTGCGGAGGAGCGGCCCTCCGTGACCTCGACCTCGGTCAGGCGCAGCGTCTTGTCGGAGGGGTCGGCCGGCGTGCTCGCCGCGGGTTGGGGCGCGGGGGCCGGGGCGGGCTGGGCCCTCAGGCTCGCCAGCGAGATGAAGGCTGCCGCGAACGCGGCTGCGGGAATTCGGACTCGGTTCGACTTGAGCTTCGGGTTGGTGGGTCTCACGGACCCGATCCAACCATGCGGCTGCGACAAACCCGCCGCCTTACGGTTACGATTTTGAGAATAATTAGCTTTGGGGCCGGTAAGCCGGATTCTGTTCCACGCCTTGCGGCGCTTCGGCCGTCATTTCTCTCGCTTCCTTTCGGGAGCGCCCGCCCGTTCCCCTCGCGGCGAAACCGCGAGGCGACGGGCGGATGCGACATACCCGAGACTATGGGACGGGCCGTCCAGTCTCCTATTTTGTCTTGCACCGGAAGGGGTTTTTCGTGCCGCCCGCCTCGCGGCGGGGCGCGGTGGGCTCTTACCCCACCTTTTCACCCTTACCCTGCGTCCCCGAGGGGCCGCCGGGCGGTTTGTTCTCTGTGACACTGTCCGTCGACGCGGCTTGAACCGCGCCGCCTGCGCTTGCCTTTCGGCTCGAGCAGCATCCTGCCCTGCGGTGTCCGGACTTTCCTCTCCAAACTTCTATCGGGCGCGGCGTTACCCGCGCCTTGGGATCAAAGAACTTGGAGCGACGACCAGGCCCCAAAGCTAAGGGGCAGACCCTGCCGTAGTCCGGGCCCGCCATCAAGCCCCATAAGGGGCCGGTCCGCCGGTCCCCGCGCCGCCTCAGGACTCCCAGTAGACCATCTGGCTGCACTGGTCGCAGAGCGCGAACTCGGCGTCCGTCGTCTTCCCCCGCGCCGCCGACTCCACCTCGCTCGAGACCTTGAGGTGGCAGCCGCCGCATTTGCCGCCCCGAATCGGGACGACGGCCGGCATCCTTCGCCTCGCCGCCTGGTCGTAGGCCTCGAGGGCGGCCGGGGAAACCGGCGCCCGGGCCTCGGCGACGGCCGTCACGGCCGCCTTGAGCTCCTCGGCCACGCTGACGTCGCGCTCCTTCATCGAGCGGATCCGCGCCTCATGCCCGACAATGTTCTCCTTCAAGGTCTTCTCGGCCGAAACGAACCGCTTCTTCGCCTCGTCGATCGCGAACATCGCCTCCAGCTCCTTCCCCTCGAACTCCTCGATCTGCCTCTGGACGTCCTGGATCTGGTGCCCGAGCGCCTGGTACTCGTCGTTCTTTTTGACCGAAAGCTGCTGGGTCTGGTACTTGCCGCGCTGGGTCTCGGCCGAGCCGATCTCGGTCTCCAGGATCTTCTTCTTCGACTCCAGCTCGCGCAGCTCGCCCTTGGCGGCGTCGATCGCCGACTTCTCGGCGGCGATCCGTTGCTCCACCGCGGCGATCTCCCGGGGAACCGCCCTCAGCTGCGCCTCTATCCCGAGCCTCTTCGTGTCGCGGTCCTGCAGGATCAGCAGCTGTTCAATCGTCGGGCTCGGCATGGACCGTCCACAGTGCATCCGGCAAAAAACCGGTCAATCCCATCCTCTGGACGGGTCCCCGGACCCGATTTCCCGGCCCGCAGGGGGCCTTACCCCGGGGGGGGATAGCGGGTGCGGGGGCCCATGCCCTAGGAGGCCGGTTAGAATGCCCAATTCTGCCTCATTTTTCCCAAAAAAACCCTCGCCTGCCCAACCGTTCTCGGAACATAATTTTCCTTTCATTTCCGTCCCCACCCGACCCGTTCATGGCTGACCCCACCGACCCCGAAACCCCCTCAAATTCCCAGGCCGGCGCCGCAGCCTACGACGCCTCAAAGATTCAGAAACTCGAGGGCCTGGAGGGGGTGCGCAAGCGCCCGGACATGTACATCGGCGACACGAACGAGCGCGGCCTGCACCACTGCGTCTTCGAGATCGTCGACAACTCCGTCGACGAGGCCCTCGCCGGCTTCGCCACGGTCATCAAGGTGACGATCCACCTCGACGGGTCGTGCTCGGTCGAGGACGACGGCCGCGGGATCCCGGTGGACCCCCACCCGACCTACAAGATACCGGCCCTGGAGCTCGTGCTGACGAACCTCCACGCGGGCGGCAAGTTCGGCAAGGGCGCCTACCAGGTCTCCGGCGGCCTCCACGGCGTAGGCGCGAAGTGCGTGAATGCCGTTTCCGAGTGGATGGAGGCCGAGGTCCGCCGGGGCGGCAAGACCTACCAGATGCGCTTCGCCCAGGGAAAGACCACGCAGAAGATGATGGTGATCGGGGACACCCGCAAGACCGGCACGAAGATCACCTTCAAGCCCGACCCCGAGATATTCCTGACGACCCGCGAGTTCCAGTACGAGATCCTCGCGAAGCGCCTGCGCGAGCTGGCCTTCCTGAACCCCGGCATAAAGATCGAGCTCGCCGACGAGCGCTCCCAGAAGGGCGACGTCTTCTTCTTCAAGGACGGGATCACCGAGTTCGTGAGGTTCCTGAACCAGAACAAGAATGTCCTCCATGACAAGCCGATCACCTTCTCGGACTCGGTCGCGAACGAGGACCCCTCGAAGGTGGCGACCGTGGTCGACGTGTCGATGCAGTACAACGACAGCTACAACGACCAGGTCTTCGCGTATGCCAACTCGATCTACAACCTCGAGGGCGGCACGCACCTCTCCGGGTTCAAGACGGCGCTGACCCGCGTCATCAACAACTTCGCGCGGGGCAACAACCTCCTCAAGGAGAAGGACCCGCCGATCACGGGCGACGACGTGCGCGAGGGCCTCGTGGCGGTCGTCTCCGTCAAGGTCTCCGAGCCGCGGTTCGAGGGGCAGACGAAGACCAAGCTCTCCAACTCCGAGGTGGACGGGATCGTCCAGAAGGTCGTGGGCGAGAAGCTCAAGTTTTTCCTCGAGTCCAACACCGCCGTCGCCAAGCGGATCATCGACAAGACGCTGAACGCCGCGCGGGCGCGCGAGGCCGCCAGGAAGGCGCGGGAGACCGTGCGCAAGGGCGCCCTCTCGGGCGGAGGCCTCCCCGGGAAGCTCGCGGACTGCTCAGAGCGCGACCCGGCCCTGGGCGAGCTCTACATAGTCGAGGGCGACTCGGCCGGCGGCTCGGCGAAGCAGGGCCGCGACCGCCGCTACCAGGCCATCCTCCCCCTGCGCGGGAAGCTGATCAACACGGAGAAGGCGCGCCTCGACAAGGTGCTCTCGAACGAGGAAATCCGCACCCTGATCACGGCCATCGGCACCGGGATCGGGGACGCCGAGGGCGAGGGGGCCTTCAACGTCGACAAGGCCCGCTACCACAAGATCATCATCATGACGGACGCCGACGTCGACGGCTCCCACATCAGGACGCTTCTCCTCACCTTCCTCTACCGCCAGATGCGGGGGCTCCTCGACCGCGGCTACATCTACATCGCGCAGCCGCCCCTCTACCGCATCAAGAGGAAGAAGCGGGAGCAGTACATCGACAACGACGAGCAGCTGAACCGGATACTGCTCGAGCTCGGCTCGGAGGACGTCGTCCTCACCCGGCTCGCCGAGAGGCATGTCTTCCCGCCCCAGCAGATCGACAAGATCGTCGAGTCGCTCGCCGCGCTGGAGAAGCTCGGCGCGGGCGTCACCCGCTACGGGGCCCAGCTGAACGACTACCTGGACCGCCACGACAAGGCGACGCACGCCCTTCCCCGCTACATCGCGAGGATCCGCGAGGGGAACCGGGAGTCCCACGTTTTCCTTCAGGACGAGACCGCGCGCGCCAGGTTCATCCAGGACAACGGCCTCGACGCCGACCTCTTCGAGCAGACGGTGCCGGCGGCGCCCAGGCCCGACTCGAGGCCGGCGGCGGCGCCGAAGCGCGTCACGCTCCACGAGATCTTCGAGAGCACGGAGATGACGAAGATCCTGAAGGCGATCGCCGCCGTCGGCCTCGACATCAACCGGTTCACGCCGACCGAGGCGCCCCGCTATACGATCACCGAGAACCCCGGCCAGAAGAGCGAGGCGACCACCGAGCTCAGGGGGCCGCTCGAGATCGTCGCGCAGATCCGCGCCAATGGCCGGAAGGGCCTCACGATCCAGCGCTACAAGGGGCTCGGCGAAATGAACCCGAAGCAGCTCTTCGAGACGACGATGGATCCCGAGAAGCGCCGCCTGCTCAAGGTGGCCGTGAACGACGCCGCAAAGGCCGACTCGCTCTTCACCCTCCTGATGGGCGACGAGGTGCCGCCCCGCAGGCAGTTCATCGAGGACAACGCCCTCAACGTGCAGTATCTCGACGTCTGACGGCGCCCCCCTCCCCCAGCACCCCTTAAAACCCCTTGTACACCGGATCCGAAAAGCTCCTGTCGGCGAACATCACCGACATCATGCAGACGGCCTACATCGACTACTCGATGTCGGTCATCATCGCGCGGGCCCTGCCTGACGCCCGCGACGGCCTGAAGCCGGTGCAGCGCAGGATCCTCTACGCGATGCTGCGGGAGGGCCTCCTCCACAACCGGCCCTTCGACAAGTGCGCAGGCGTGGTCGGCGAGGTGCTGAAGAACTACCACCCGCACGGGGACGCGTCGGTGTACGACACCCTGGTCCGGCTGGCCCAGACTCGGGTCATGCGCTACCCCCTGATCGACCCTCAGGGAAACTTCGGCTCGGTCGACGGCGACCCCCCGGCCGCCTACCGCTACACCGAGTGCCGGCTGAACGCCGCCGCCGAGGAGCTCCTGAAGGACATCGAGGAGGAGACCGTCGACTTCGCGCCCAACTACAAGGAGTCGACCACCGAGCCGACGGTCCTTCCCGCGGCGCTCCCGAACCTGCTCATGAACGGCTCGACCGGCATCGCGGTCGGCATGGCGACCAACATCCCGCCGCACAACCTGAGCGAGATCATCGACGCGGCCTGCGCCATCATGGACCGACCGTCGATCACCGTGGACGAGCTCTGCACCATCGTCCAGGGCCCAGACTTCCCGACGGGCGGCGTCATCTCCGGGCGCGAGACCATCCTCAGCTACCTGAAGACCGGCAAGGGGATCGTGCGGATCCGCGGCAAGGCCCACTCCGAGGAGATGAAGGGCGGCATGGAGCAGATCGTCATAACCGAGATCCCCTACAACGTGAACCGGGCGAACCTGGTGACGCGGATCGCCGAGCTGGTCTCGGAGAAGGAGCTGGACGGCATCCGCGACCTGCGGGACGAATCGGACGAGAACACGCGCATCGTCGTCGAGCTCAAGCGGGGCGAGCAGGCGAAGGTCGTCATAAACCAGCTCTTCCAGAAGACCGCGCTGGAGTCCTCGTTCGGCGTCACCCTCCTCGCGCTCGACCGAAAGCGGCCGAAGCAGATGAACATCAAGGAGCTTATCGAGTGCTACATCGAGCACCGCCGGGACGTCGTCACGCGCCGGACGAAGTTCCGGCTGCGCGAGGCCGAGGACCGGGCCCACATCCTCGAGGGCTACATCATCGCCCTCGATAACCTGGACGACTTCGTGAAGATCATCCGGGGATCCTCGAACCGGGAGGAGGCCAAGGTCCGCCTGATGGCCAAGTACCCCCTCTCGGAGCGGCAGACGGACGCGATCCTCGAGCTGCGCCTCTACCAGCTTACCGGCCTGGAGCGCGGGAAGATCGAGGCGGAGTACCTCGGCCTCATGAAGCTGATCGAGGAGCTGCGCGGGATCCTGGACTCGGAGGCGAAGCTGGTGGCCCTCATCAAGAGCGAGCTCCTCGAGATGAGGGAGAAGTACGCGTCGCCCCGCAGGACCGAGATCATCGCGGCCACGGGCGAGTTCCGGATGGAGGACGTGATCCCGAACGAGGGCTGCGTCATCACGGTCTCGCACCTCGGCTTCATCAAGAGGACGCGCGTCTCCGACTACCGCTCCCAGAAGCGCGGCGGCAAGGGCATCATCGGCACCGAGACATACGACGAGGACTTCGTCGAGCACCTGTTCACGGCGAGCACGCACGACTACATCCTCTTCCTCACGAACACGGGGCAGTGCCATGCGAAGAAGGTCTACGACGTGCCCGAGGGGACCCGCGCCTCGAAGGGCAAGTCCGTGTCCAGCTTCCTGCGCCTGGCGGAGGGCGAGAAGATCGCCGCGATGATCTGCGTCAAGGAATTCGCTGGCACGCTGCACCTCGTCATGGCGACCAAGGCCGGCGTGACGAAGAAGACGAACCTCTCGGACTACACGAACGCGACCCGCGAGGGCGGCCTGCGGGGGATAAAGCTCGAGGAGGGCGACACGCTGGTCGGCTGCGTCCTGACGACGGGTCAGAACGAGATCGTCGTCGTCAGCTACAAGGGACAGGCGGTCCGCTTCAGCGAGGAGGACCTCCGCGACCAGGGCCGCGACACGGTCGGGGTCACCGGCATGCGCTTCAAGATCGACGGCGACCACGTGAAGGCGATCGAGGTCTGCGACCCGCTGGACCGCCTCCTGATCGCGCGCGAGGACGGCATCGGCAAGCGGACCCCGTTCGAGGACTACCGCCTGATCAGCCGCGGCGGCACGGGCGTGATCGCGATCGAGCTTCCCGAGGACGGCTCCGTCAACGTGGCGGGCGCCCTAAGCGTCCGCGACGGCGGCGAGGTCATGTTCCTGACGGCCAAGGGCCAGAGCATCCGCACCCGCGTGAGCGAGATCCGGGAGACGGGCAGGGGCGCCAAGGGGGTCAAGCTCCTCACGCTCGCCGACGGGGACAAGCTCCTCAGCATCGCCCGGATCGTCGAGACCGAGGAGGAGGCCGCCCCCCCGCTCGACCCGGCCGGCGTGCCCGCATAGGCGCCCGCCGCCAGGGTCATTGCGCGGCGGCCGCCGCGGCCTTGGGCGGTGCGCTGTTCCCGAGGAACCTGACCCTCGGGCTCCCCCCGCCGTCGATCTCCATGAAGAAGCTGCCGAGGGACCCCGGGACGATCCTCACCCGCACCGGCTTGTCGGTCCTCCGCGCCCAGTAGCTGTCGTTGTCGGACGCCACCCAGCGCTGGCCGTTCGTCAGGTTGAACACCGTCCCCTTCTCCCAGCCGTTGAAGGGGGGGATAAGCTCGGCGTCCAGGGTCGAGTACTCGATCTCGGTCCCGGGCTTCAGCATGACCTTCATCCGGTCCATGAAACCCGGCGACGCCTGCTTCTGGGCGGCCTTCCTGTCCTCCTCGCGGACGGTGACCGTCACGGCCTTGGCCGTCTCGGCGGTCGCCTTGGTGACGGCGCCCGCCTGCTGCGACCTGACCAGGGCGTCCAGCCGCGCGAGCTCGTCCGGGGTCAGCTTGCCGAGCCCCGCCGCCCCGAAGTCCGCGCTCGAAAGGCCCTTCGTGAACGAGTCATCGGCCCGGGCGGCGGCGGCGCAGGCGAGGGCAAGGACGACTGTGAGGCGGAAAATCATGCGCGGGGCCATGGACGGTCAACGCTTGCATCGCCCCCGGCGCAACGAAAAAGTCGCGGGCAGCCACGCCCCATGATCCGCGCCCTCATATTTGACTTCGACGGACTCATCCTGGACACGGAGACGGCCCTCATAGACGCGTACGGCGACGTGCACGGGGCGCACGGGATCCCGTTCGACAGGCCCCTCTTCACGCGCAGCGTCGGGCACGCCGACTATGCGTTCGACCCGTGGCGCGGGTTCGGGGCCGGGGCCGACAAGGCGGCCCTCGAGGCCGAGAGGCTGGCGTTCAACAAGGCGCGCAACAACGAGCAGCAGGTGCTCCCAGGCGTCATTGCGCTCATGGACGCGGGCGCCGCCGCCGGGCTCGGGCTGGGGCTCTGCTCCAACTCGGGCCGCGCCCACGTCGAGGGGCACCTCACGAGGCTCGGGCTCCTCGGCCGGTTCGACTTCCTCGCGTGCCGCGGGGACGCGCCCTCCCCGAAGCCGGAGCCGGACCTCTACCGGCTCGTGCTGGCGCATTTCGGGATCCGCGGCGGCGAGGCGATTGCGTTCGAGGACTCCCACACGGGCACGCTGGCGGCTAAGCGGGCCGGCCTCTGGGTCGTGGCGGTGCCGAACCCGTCGACCGGCCACCACGACTTCGGCCACGTGGACCTGCGCGTCCCCTCGCTCGCGGATTGCCGCCTGCCCGCCCTGCTGGCAAGATTCGGCGCATGAGCCCTCCCCAGGTTCCGCGCTACAACGTGCTCGGGGTCGGCGTGTCCGCGCTGACGCTCGCCGGGGCGCGGGACCTGATTGTCGGGGCCCGCGGGCAAAGGGGGCTCGGCTACGTCTGCCTCTGCACGGTCCACGGCCTCGGGGAGGCCCGGAAGGATCCCGAGTTCAGGCGCATCCTCAACCAGTCCTGGCTCACGACGCCCGATGGGATGCCGGTCGTGTGGATGGGGCCCGCGTCCGTGGAGCGCGTGTACGGGCCCGACCTCATGCTCGCGGTGTGCGAGGCGGGCCGCGGGAGCGGCCTTCGCCATTTCTTCTACGGCGGCAACGCCGGCGTCGCCGCGGAGCTCGCCTCGAGGCTGTCGGTCCGCTTCCCGGGCCTCCAGGTCGCCGGGTCCTTCTCCCCGCCCTTCCGCGACCTGAGCGGGGAGGAACTGGGGAGCCTCAGGTCCCAGGTCGCGGCGGCGCGGCCCGATATCGTGTGGGTCGGCCTCGGCACCCCCAAGCAGGAGCGGTTCATGGCGGGGCAAGGCATGTCGCTCGATACGGCCCTCCTCATCGGGGTCGGCGCCGCCTTCGACTTCCATGCCGGGCGCGTCCCCCAGGCGCCGCGCTGGGTCCAGCGATGCGGCCTGGAGTGGCTCTTCAGGCTCTGCGTCGAGCCCAGGCGGCTCGCGCGCAGGTACCTGACGACGAACCCGCTCTTCATCGCGCGGGTGGCGGCGCAGAAGATGGGGTTCCGCAATTACCCGCTCACCTAGAAAAGCTCCCGCTGGACGATCGAGTCGCGCCTCCTCGGGTCCAGGGTGCTGAGCGCCAGGAGTTGCGTCAGGGTGAGCGACGCGAGCTGCGGGATCCGCGAAAGGGAGGCCAGGAGGAGCGCGCCGGCGAGGGCGTCGTAGAGGGCCGCGTGGTAGCGCCGGCGCGCGGGCGGGCAGTGCGCCAGCGCGAGAGCGTCCAGCTCCGGCTGGAGGCCGCAGGCGGCGACCAGCGACTCAAGCCTGCCGGACTCGATGGAGGGGTACAACTGGGCGTAGATCCGCGCCGAGTCGATCCAGGGGCCCCAGTCGATGACGTGGCTGCCGGGCCGGGAAAAGTCGGGCGAGTTGCGGGGATAGGGCCAGCTCGACTTGATGAGCGCGTTCTCCGCGCCGGCGTAGTGGGCCGCAAGGGGGCCCCTCTCGCGCAGCTCGGCGAAGAACCCCCAGTCCGAGGAGAACGGCTCGAAAGGCGCCAGCACCTCCCCACGCAGGCCGTGGACCTCGGTGTCCTCGGGGCGGATCCGGCCCGTGGGCGCGCAGAGGCGCGTCACGGCGGACGCGACCCTGCCGCCGAGGAGCGTCGCCACCCCGTATTCCAGGACGCCGGAGGAGGTGCTGCCCTCAAAATCGACGAAATGCACCGGCTGCTCGGTCCAGACCATCCGGGGATGTTTCCGGATTTCCGGCCGGCTCCGAGCTCAATTTTTCGTGTCTTTCGCGCCAATCGCGGATTCAACGTTTGTGTGAACCTCGATCCCCACCGCGCATTCATGATCGAGCTCGCCGGGCTGAGCGGCGATTTCATCCGGCCGTTCTTCGGCAGCGCGGACCTGAAGGTGGAGCTGAAGGCGGACCAGTCCCCCGTCACGGCCGCCGACACCGGGGCCGAGGACCTCATGCGGGGGCTCATCAACAAGAGGTTCCCCGGCCACGGGATCGTCGGCGAGGAGTCCGGCTCGGAAAACCCCGGCGCCGAGTTCGTCTGGGTGCTCGACCCGATCGACGGCACGAGGTCCTTCACCGCCGCGGTCCCGCTCTTCGGGACCCTGATCGGGCTCCTCTACCAGGGCCAGCCGGTCCTGGGCTGCATCAACCAGCCGATCCTCGGCCAGCTCCTTGTCGGCGACAACCGGACGGCGACGCTCAACGGGCGGCCCGTGACGACGCGGGACGTCCGGCGGGTTGAGGACGCGACGCTCCTTTCGAGCGACCCCGTCGTCATCGCCGCGCGCCCCGAATGCCGGGGCTACCGCACCCTCA